>JAHIQC010000316.1 GCA_018902765.1 Actinomycetota bacterium
CGCCTGCGTGAGGAGTTCGGCGACCGGGTCGTCTTGAACGGTCACCCCGAGCATCGGCTTCCAAACACGCTGAACGTGTCATTCATCGGTCACATAGGGTCCGACATCCTTGCGGCGATGCCCGAAGTGGCGGCAACCACCGGCTCGGCATGTCACGCGGGGTCGGTCGAGATGTCGCCGGTACTGGCCGCCATGCAAACGCCTGTAGACGTTGCTGCCGGAACGATCCGCCTCAGTCTCGGCCGTTCGACGACGTGGCCCAATCTCGACTACGTCGCCGGTCGGCTCGCAGAAGTGCTCAGGAGCGAGTAGACATGCTCGACAAGCGCTACACCGAGCCCTCCGTGTTCACGCCCGAGAACCTGCTTCGCGAAGCTCGCAGACAGAAGTCCACCGCCGTAGGAGAGGTGCCGCGGGTCTGTATTCTCGATCCGGATGGAGACATCGTCGAGCATCTAAACAAAACCGGGCGACTCTCTGCCTCGCCGCACTGGGCGTGCTACCACACCGTCCTCAACGAGTTCACGCACGAGGGCGTCCGTTTCGGGATCGTGGGCTGCGCCGTGGGTTCGCCCTTCGCCGTGCTCGTGGCCGAGCAGCTGTTCGCATCGGGCTGCGAGCTGTTGATCAGCGTCACGTCGGCCGGCATTGTCGCCCAGCGCCCACCGGACGCACCTTTCATGCTCATCACCTCGGCGCTTCGCGATGAGGGGACCAGCGTCCACTACGCGCCCGCAAGCGAGTTCAGCCGCCTCGATGACCGCCTTGAGGCGCTCCTCTCCCCTGTGCTCAGAGAAGTCGGCGTGACCAGCGGCGCAAGCTGGACCACTGATGCTCCTTACCGAGAGACCGCCTCGGCTATCGAACAGGCGCGAAGCCTCGGGATCACGTGCGTCGAGATGGAAGCGGCGGCGCTCTACGCCTTCGCTCAGGCGCGAGAGAAGCAGGTCGTCTGCCTCGCGCATCTGACGAACACGATGGCGCAATACGAAGATGATTTCGAGAAGGGCGAGGCGAACGGGAGCCTGGAGGCACTGCGCATTATCGCGAAGACCGCCGCGATAATGCGCGCAGCCAGCAGTGGCTGACGCGTGGGCCGGGACGACCCTCGGCACGTTGCGGTCCTTGCAACCGTGTGCGTGCTTGTCGCCCGTCTCGGCTTTCACGAAATCGTGCCGAGCAAAAGGGACTCCTTCTGGGGTGCAGCAGGGCGTCGACAGGCCCTCTGAGCTGCGATTCTACCCCAGGCGCACTCTCCGCAGAAGGAAATTTGTCGCCCGATTTCACGCTTGAAATCGGGCTTCTCAGGCCTCTGACCTGCGGTTTTATGGTGCCCCCAAGGGAATTCGAATCCTGATTGTGCTTGTGACTATTGGTGACTATTGGGGCTCGTTGGTACAGCTGACCACGTGGTTCGTCCCAATAGGCACCAACAAGTACCAACAAGTACCATGTATTTGGGCTACAAATCGGGCTACAAACGAAGCAGCTTGTCTGGCCCTAGGTGCTTCGTCGGCGCAGTATCACGATCGCCAAGGTCGAACGAGGTGCGCGAGGTCGACCTGCCAGCGCCCTTGGCCGATCGGCCGCGCGCTGTCGAGCAGGTCGTGCACGGTCGCGTGCGCTGCGGCGAGAGCATCGACCGGCGACAACCCACCGGCCAGGTGGCACGCAAGCGCCGAGGAGAGCATGCAGCCGGTGCCGCGGACATCGCCGACTCCGGCCACGAGTGGGTGCGGCGCGCGTTCGACGCTGCCGTCCGCGCGCACGAGGACGTCGACCGCCTCGGCGGGACTGCGGCCCGCCAGCCCCGTCACGCACACCGCCGAGCCGTAGCGCTCTGCCAGCGTTTGCGCGGCCGCCACTGCAGCGTCCTCGCTGGCGATCACGCCGTTCGCCAAGCGACCGGCCTCCTCGGCGTTGGGGGTGATGACGGTCGAGACACGCGCGACGGTATCAACGGCGCTCACAGCGCCTTCGACCAGCACGCCACCGCTCGAGCTCGCGAGAACCGGATCGGACACGACGACGGGCAGGTCGGAGCAGGCGAGCCACTTGGCCAGCGCCAGGGCGAGTGGCTCGGAAGCGAGCGCACCGACCTTCACGCACGCGAAGCGGCCCTCGGCGAGCACGGCGTCGAGCTGTGCGATGAGTGCGTCGGGCTCGACAGGCCAAGTGCCGGCGAAGCTCGCCGAGTTCTGCGCGGTGACCGTGGTGACTGCGACCGCGGCCTGGTAGCCAAGACGCGCCATCACGAACGCGTCCAGGAGGATACCTGCGCCCGCCGATGGGTCGAGACCGCCGATGGCGAGCGCTCGCGGCGTCGCGGCTGGAGCGCTCACGCGAGAACCTCCGAACTCGTCACGCGCATCGAACACAGTGGGCCGCACATCGTGCATTCGGCCGCGTCGCCCGCGTCGCTGTGGGCGCGCATCTCGGCGGGGAGGGTCGGGTCGATTGCGAGCGCAAACTGGCCGGGCCAGTCCAGCGCCTTGCGAGCGGTCGCCATCGCCTCGTCCCACTCGCGCGCGCCGGGCAGCCCGGCCGCGACGTCGCCGGCGTGCGCGGCTATGCGGCATGCGATCACGCCCTCGCGTACGTCGTCCGCATTGGGCAGGCGCACGTGCTCGGCGCGCGTGACGTAGCACAGGAAGTCGGCGCCCGACATCGCCGCGAGTGTTCCGCCAATCGCTGAGGTGATGTGATCGTAGCCCGGCGCGACGTCGGTGACGAGCGGGCCGAGCACGTAGAGCGGCACGCCGTGGCACGCGCGCTTGATGGCGGTGACCTGTGCCGCGACCTCGTGCAGCGGTACGTGCCCCGGCCCTTCGACGATGACGCGTACCCCGGCGTCGCGCGCTCGCTGAACCAGCCCGCCGAGCACCGCGACCTCGGTCATCTGGGCCTCGTCACCGGCATCCGCCAAACAGCCGGGCCGCATCGAATCGCCAAGGCTGAGCGTCACGCCGTACCCTCGGCAGATGTCGAGCACCTCGTCGAAACGCTCGTAGTAGGGATTCTCGGCGTCGTGGGCGCGCATCCAGCACGCGAGCAGTGCCCCGCCTCGCGAGACGATGCCTGTGCGGCGGCGCTCAACCGCACCCGACGAGAGCTGGCTCCGGGTGATCGAGGCATGCACCGTCTGGAAGTCGACGCCCTGCTCGGCATGGTTTCGGACGGCGGCGATGAGCGAATCCAATGTCATGGCCGTCGGACCGCCGGACCGCCCGGCTGCCTGGACAGCCGCCTCGTAGACCGGGACGGTGCCGACCGGCACGCTGGCACGTGCAAGCACGGCGCCTCGGACGGCACGGATGTCGCCGCCGGTCGATAGGTCCATGACGGCGTCGGCGCCCGCCTCGATCGCGACATCGAGCTTGTGCAGCTCGCCGACGAGATCGGACGAGAGTGCCGACGTGCCGAAGTTCGCATTCACCTTGGTCCGCAGCCCGGCGCCGACGACACAGGCGCGAATCTGTCCGACCCGCGCATGCGAGCCGAGCACTGTCGCGCGGCCGTCGAGCAGCAGCTCGCGCAGGGCGTCGGACGTGGTGTGCTCCTCGGCGGCGAGACGCTGAAGAACCGCCTCGGGCGGGACGAGGGAGTCGGCGTGGGAACGGGCCGGGCTCATCGGGAACCGCCGGTCGAGGGAGCGCTCGCCGCGATGTGGGCGAGCCGGCGTGCGGCGGCGTGCGGATCGTGCGCGTGTGCAATCGCCGAGATCACGCATATCGCGTCGGCGCCGGCAGCGAGGACCTCGGCGGCGTTGTGCTCGGCGATTCCACCGATGGCGGCGAGGGGCAGGCCCGCCGCCTCGCGAATGCGCCGCAGGCCGGTAAGGCCGATGGACGGCGCGGCATCGTCCTTCGACCCGGTCGCGAAGATGGGGCCGACCCCGAGGTAGTCGGCGCCCAGCGCAACGGCGGCTCGCGCTTCCTCGGCAGTCGCGACCGACACGCCAAGAAGCCCGCGCCCGTGCGCCCGCCACTCGCTGAGCGCGGAGAGGTCCGACTGCCCGACGTGGAGCCCATCGGCACCCACAGCAACGGCGAGGGACGCATCGTCATTCACGATGAACAGCGCCCCGAACGCCGCGCACACCGTGCGAACCGCGCGCGCGGCCTCGAACCGGCGGGCGTCGAGGAACTTGTGGCGGAACTGTACGACGCGGGCGCCGCCCGCCGCCGCATGCGCCGCGAGCCCTTCGTGGGTGCGCCCCAGCTCCGGGACATCGGCGGTCACGAAGTACAGCCCCGAGACAGCGACGGACGTTGGCGTGACGGCAGCCACCGTCACACCGCCTCAATTCGCACGCCGGTCAGCGCGACCGCGTCAAGCGCGTCAAGCGCGTCATAGAGCGCGGCGTGGAAGCTGCCCGGCCCCTCCGATCGAGCGGCTGCGACCTCGCCCGCCACGCCGAACGCAGCGAGCGCCTCGGCGGCCGCAGCTGCGTGATCGGACGCGACAGCAAGAAACGAGGCGCACATCGTCGACGACATGCAGCCGGAGCCGGTGATGCGGCCCATAAGCGGGTGACCGTTCGCGACCGTGAAGATGCGCTCGGCGTCGGCGACGTAGTCGACCGCACCGGTCACCGCAACGGCGCAGCCCTGCTGCCGGGCGAACGCCTGCGCGACCGCCGCGATCTCGCCACCGATCCCCATCGACTCGACGCCGCGAATCTCGGCGGACTCCCCGGCGAGGAACGCGACCTCGGCGGCGTTGCCGCGCACGAGCGCTACGTCGACCTCGCCGAGGATGCGGCGAGTGGCATCGTTGCGCAGGGCGGTCGCGCCCGCGCCGACCGGGTCGAGCACGACCGGCACGCCGACTTCATTGGCCGCGCGCCCCGCGAGCACCATCGAGTCCACGAGGTCCGGCCAGAGGGTGCCGATGTTGAGCACCACGGCGCCCGCCATCCGCGCGAACTCCTCGACCTCTTCGGGCGCGTGCGCCATGACGGGAAGCGCGCCGAGCGCTAGGATCGCGTTCGCGGTCTCGTTCATCACCACGAAGTTTGTGATGTTGTGGATGAGCGGTCTGGCCTCGCGAATCGCCGAGAGGTGCTCGGCAGTGGAAGCGGCACCGGGAACGGAGCGGTTCAAGCACATGTTGTGACTCCTCTTGTCGCTGGAAACAAAAAGACCGCCTC
>JAHIQC010000317.1 GCA_018902765.1 Actinomycetota bacterium
ACAGCATAACGTATCGCCGGGCGCCTGTCTTCGGGGGAATCCAAGGTTGTGTCGAACGTGTTAGGTATCAGCTGCAGTTCGCCCCGGCTGACTTCCCTGCCGAGAGCATCTCACACGGGCGAACTGTCTGCTGGATACCTTTGTTCGACAGCACCACGAACCGACATCAGCGTCACGCTGTTGCCGGTTTCGAAGCGGTGATCGAGAACATCAAAGGAACGTCACCGGCACCCTCCGGCAGCCTCCACAACCCGTCTTGGCCCTCCATCATGAACTCAAGCGCCTTCCACGCCACCACCGGATACTCCTGCAAACGGCGAATCTGAAGGCCATTCTTCAGGAGCGAGCCGACGATCTCAGAGAACGTGTGTTGCCATGCAAAGGACTCCGCGACGAAGTCAGCATCCCGGTCCGCGTAGCTGCCGTGCTCCTCGAACCGAAGCGGCTCGCGCGAGAAGTAGGGATATCGCACGCCGAGCACGGGTTCCGTTGTGACGTCGTCAAAGACCGTCAGGAACGGGTGCACGTCGATGATGTGGAACACGCCGCCCGGAGCGAGCCGTGATGCGATCATCTGGGCCCATCTGTCCAAGTCTGGCAGCCACATGATGGTTCCGTACGAGGTGTAGACGACATCATAGACGCCCTCAGGCACCTCGTCGGGCAATTCTCTGACGTCTGCGTGGACGAAGCGCACCGGCAGGTCAAGCCGAGCCGCAATCGACCGCGCGGCCGCAACAGCGCGTGGGGAGAAATCGACGCCCATGACATCGACCGCACCCGCGAGTGCGAGTCGCAACGTGTCGATTCCGATGTGACACTGCAGATGAAGAAGCCGCTTGCCGGCAACATCACCCACAACATCCCGCGTCAGCCAGTCGAAGGGGCGGGACTCGGGATCGGCGACAAACCCATCGACGTCGTAGTCAGTTCCGGACATGTGGAGGTCCGTCCACCCGTCCCACAGCCGCAGATTGGCGGCGACTTCTTCGCGCACGGACTCCTCCGAATCACATGTCTGCCCAACGTGTTAGGCATAACCTGCGGCGCAGGCGCCTGCAGATCAGTCTACCTTCTGGCCGTCAGGTTGAAGCCTTTGTTGGGCGGAGGCACCCCAAGCCACCCGAGGGCTTCTAATGGTCAGCGCAATGGCTCGCCTTGCGTGCCTTGCCCATCCAGCTCCCGAAAGAAGGCCGTCACTACCCGGGGGTCGAAATGCTGGCCCGACTCCTCGAGCAACTTCTCTCGAACTTGCGCTTTGCTCCAAGCGGGCCGGTATGGGCGATCGTTGGATAAGGCGTCCCAAACATCGACGACAGCGAAGATCCTGGCTGACAGAGGTATCTGCTCACCTTTCAAGCCCCGAGGATAGCCAGAGCCATCCCATCGCTCATGGTGGCAGTAGGGAATGTCGAGCGCGCGGCCGAGATAGCCGATAGGTTCGAGCATCCGGTTTGCGTAGCCAGGATGCTCGCGCATGAGATCCCACTCGGCTACATCGAGCGGTCCCGGCTTGTGGAGAATCGCATCGGGCACGCCCATCTTCCCGATGTCGTGGAGGAGAGCACCCCTGCGCACCTCAACCAGCTCGTCTTGGGCGAACTCCATAGTCGCGGCAATGGCGACGGTCATGTCGCCACTCGTTGACTGTGGCCCTCCGTCTCTTTGTCCCTCAGGTCGAGAGCATTCGACCATCCCGCGATTGTCTCGTCATAGGCGAGCACAACTTCGCTCGCTAGCCGCTCATTCTCGCTCGCCTGGTGAGTGAGCCGTCGCGACGCGCCATACACTAGCCCGAAAAGTGCCGCATAGAGCGCAGCAAAGCTTCCGAAGACACCGACGGCCACCGTTTGCCTGATCCTGTCGATTCTGGACTCGAGCTGGTCGACCGTGCTGTAGATCTCATATGCGCCGACAATCTCGCTGCTGCCCGCAAGGCGAAGCGGGACGTAAGCCTCGAGCAGTTTCCCGAAGCGCTTGCGCTCATCCAGATTCTCTTGCTTTCCAAGGTCGCTCACCTCCGAGACGGTCCGACCCGAGAGCGCGGCGCGCAGATCGTCGTCGATGCCGGGACTTTGGCCGATGAGCTTCTTCGCGTTGCTATAGACGACCACCCCCTGCGGATTCCATATCTTCACCCGGGTTACGGAGCCGTTGTCCGCAGTGTCGCCCATGACGAGCCGGTCCAGCTCTGCGATTCGCGTCTCCGACACAGGCCCGGCCAAGTCCTCAGGCGTGAGATGGGGGGACGCACCCGCCACGACTTGAGAGGCGGCGAGGGACGCCGTGTCGGCAACAGCATCGCGGGTCAGCTGCGCCTGCATTACGTACCCAAGCCCCGCAGCCATGACAAGCGTGATGGTCACGCCGATGAAAGAGAAGCGGGCTAGCAGTGTCGACGGCGCTCGCATTCGTGGAATCTCGCCCCCTCCAAGCCATTGGATTCCTACCGACCAACATCATAGGCGTTCCGGTGCGTTCAGATCACAGAGCCGACGGATAGCTCCTGGCAGGAGCCGACACGATGAACACCGCAGCAGCGCACACGGAGGCAGCCTCATTCGAGAAGACGCCACGTTCTTCCGCCCAACGTGTTTGGCTTAACCTGTGGCGCAGGCGCTTTCAGGTCAGTCTACCTTCTGGCCGTCAGGTTGAAGCCATAGTTAGAACGCTCTCATCTACGCGGTCAACTGCACCTTGAGCCGCTTGCCCACTGCAGTTGCCGCTCGCTCCAAGGTAGAGAGCGTCACAGAAGGATTCGCCGGATCGAGCAGGCGCTCGACAGCGGGACGACTCGTCTTCATCCTACGAGCGAGCTCGGCCTTCGTGATGTGGGCGCGCTCCATCTCCTGCGCGATCTGGAACGCGATCACACGCTTGGTCGCGACGGCCTCCGCATCGTCGAGCATGCCCTCGTCGTGCAGGAAGTCATCGAAATCACCACCTATGTGCTTCTTGTCCACCATGATCACTCCTTCCGCAGGTCCGCGAGACGCTGCCTTGCCACCTTCAGGTCCGCCGCTGGCGTCTTCTGCGACTTCTTCACGAATCCGTGCAGTAGCACCATCGTGGGGCCGTCCACCGCGAAAAGCACCCTAGCGATCCCATCCGCGATATGTGAGCGGACCTCCCACAGACCGGGCTCGAGCTTACGGATGAGCGGCATCCCGAGCGGCCAACCGTATTGGACGGTCTTGACGTCGAAGCCGACGGTGCGCCGATCATCTCGTGTGAGCTTCAACAACCAGTCCCGAACGGGCTCGTTGCCCGTCGACGTGGCATAGAACACCACTGACAGGATTGGCCGCTTGTCACCAGGATCGCTCATGCAAGGAGTGTACCACAATTGGTACATGAGGCAACGGGCATTCTCCGGGACTCGGAGGTAGCTGCCGTTCTAACGTGCGTTTTGCGCCTGAGCAGGCGCTCAGCGCTTTCATCACAATACCGCTCACGGCGCTCTGCTCGAAGCGCTTGTTCGGCATGGCGCCGTGCTCTACTTCCTCGGGTCGTTGACTACCCCAAGGAACAGCATCGCGCCGCTGGCCTCGTCGACGATGGCGAAGACATACGGTCGGTCGCAGATGATCCACTTCGGCTCGGCTCGCTCAGGCGTCGCTGACCCGAGCGCCATCCCGACCACCGTGGCGGCGGCGGCTTCGGTGCCCTTCTCGTCCACCTTGACCTTGGTCTTGTGAAGAACACGGTTGATGTAGATCGGGACATCCAGTTCCGCCATGCTTGAGAACTGAGCTCTCCTGTCGTCGAACGCCCGCGGCATCCCAAGGTCGGCCAGTTGCTTGCTGAGGTCAGCCGAGAACTCAACTTCGAGCTTGGGGAGCCCAAGATACACCCTCGTCGGCTCATTGGAAGCCATCGCTCGACGCAGGTCGCGAAAGTCCGCGCCTTTCAGCCCGTCCAGCGCGACGTCGGTCTTGACGCCCGGCTTCGGCAACAGGACGTAGAAGGCGGTGTCGCCGCCCCTGTAGGGGAGCTTCGTGGCCTGAACGGTATCGTTTTCCCCGTACGGCATCGGGCCCGACTCGTGCATCATGTCGACATCGACCGTCGAGCCATCCTGCTTGTTGAAGGACTGCTTGGACGTGGACTCGTGGGTAAACGGCGAGACCCACTCCCCCTTGAAGTAGACGGCGTTCGCGAGATACAGGATTGCATTGGCGGGAACCTGATCGATCATCTTGGTAATCATGCCGTGAGTGTTATCCGAGACCCAACCATTGATGGCTCCGGGTACGTCATCCTGTGTGAAGTCGAGCGTCGAGACCTGAGCGCCGAAGTAGTCGCGGTCCGCTGCGATGAACGGCTTCTTGAACGCGATGCCCTTGCGGGCCCACAAGGAGTTGGCAATCTCAAGGGTCTGCTCAGGGCTGCGATCACCGAGTCCTCCGATAAGAGACGCCCACCCCTTGTTCGACTCCGCCGTAGTCATCGCGTCTACGTGGAGGACGTGTCGCATCTGCTCGGCTGTCTCGCCGTTCGCGCCGTTCGCGGTCATCGACAGCGCGGCGTGGACTGATGCCGGGGAGACAACCGCATTCTTGCTCGGGTCCGTGGAGGACGCCTTCGCAAGATCGAGACCGAAGTCGTTGATTGCGACGCTGAGGTCATCACTCGGCTTCGCCATTGAGTCAGCCTTGAGCGGAACACCGGATGTGGGCAGCGCGGCGCCTGTCACTGTCGGGGTCACGCATCCCGCGAGCACCACCAGTCCTAGCCCTAAGACCATGCTCCATACGACGAACGACACGACGATGCGTTTCACGACGCCCCCCTGCGACGAAGTCCCCATGATGGTTGGACGCCATCCAACAAAGCGGGGTTCACGGAATCGCACATCACCCACGACGAGCTCTGTCGAACGTGTTGCGCTTGAGCAGGCGCTCAGCGCTCTCATCACAATACCGCTCCTGGCGCTCTGCTCGAAGCGCCAGTTCGATGAGCGCGTCAACGTAGCAGGTCAGGGAACCAAAAACTCGACCGCTCATAGAGATGACTGGGTGTGTACGCAATCTTTAGGGGCATATCGGCCGCCGTAACCGGACCGATTCTATAGCGCACACGCATCGCGCCACCGGG
>JAHIQC010000318.1 GCA_018902765.1 Actinomycetota bacterium
GTCGCTCACATCGAGTTGCACGGCTCCTTCGCATCCACCGGTCGCGGCCACGGCACCGACCTGGCGCTCATCGCGGGCCTGCTCGGCTTCGCGCCTGACGACGCTCGCATCCGTGAAGCTCTGACACTCGCGAAAGAGTCCGGCCTCTCTGTATCCTTTGACGAAGCGGACCTCGGTGAGGTTCACCCCAATACCGCGCGATTCGTGCTCTCGGACGGGAGCGGACGCACCATGCGAGTCCTGGGCTCATCGCTCGGTGGCGGCGACGTGGTGGTGAGCGCCATCGATGACTTCGGCGTTGAGATGACCGGGGACCTCCCCACACTGCTCGTGGAACACCAGGACCGTCCCGGAGAGATCGCAGCCGTGACCGCGATACTTGCCGAGGAGAGCGCGAACGTCGCATCGATGAAGGTTGCGCGCGAGGGTCGTGGCGCGCGGGCGATGATGGTCATCGAGACCGACACTCCAGTGAGCGACGAGGCCGCGCTGCGGATAGGCGAGACCCCCGGAGCGGCCATCGTCAGGCGCGTGGCTGCGGTCTAGAGCCCGGGTGGCCCTTCGCCACCGAGCTCGAGCAGCAACTCCTCGGCGGACGAGACCAGCGGCGGGAGCTCATCGGCAACGATACTGTGAATGCGACTGTCTTCTACGTCCGCGTACCCGTGAACCAGGATGTTTCGCATTCCAACGACCGTGCGTCCACGAACGCGATGGCGCGTTTCCCATGCGTGATCAGATCCCAGAGCAAAGCGCGCTCATCCCGTCGCGTCATGGATCACCAGTCGTTCCCCCTCGATGGCTGCACGGGCGTAGGGGTTCTCGATGATTCCCTCCTGGCCTAGATCCACCCTGCGGCCCAAGAGCACGGCTAGCCGCTGCTGCAATTCAAAGAGCTCTCCGGCCCAGGGCTTCATTGAGGCGCCTGGCTCCCATTCGACCTGAAAATCGAAATCGCTGTGCTGAGGATCGAAGTCGTCGCGAACCGCCGACCCGAAGAGCCACAGTCGCCGCACCATCAGCTCTCGGCACAGCTCGCGGATCGCCGCACGATGCGCGAGCACATGAGCCAAGCCCGGCAACGTGCCAGCCATCGGACGATGGGCGGGAGCGATCTTGGATGAGTACGCGGTTGCAGGCTCAGCAGCTATCTCGGTACCGAACGGGAGTCCCTGTGCGCCGGCGGCCTGCTGCTCCGCCGCATAGCACTTGAACGCTGAGCGCAGGACCTCGCTGCGTGAGATGCCGAGTCCCGATGCCAGCCTGTCGATGGACTCTGCCATTTCAGGCGTGGTCGAGAATGCAACAACATGTGCGGTGCGGGCCAATGATCTCACCTCCTGACTGTTTATAACCGTTATAAACAGCGAGATGCAAGAGCTGGCCGCATGAGTTCTTGCTTTCGCCAAAAGCGCCGGCTACTGGGATCCGGATGTCATCGCACCCCAGGACTGAACGGCATCCCGCTTCACCACCGCGCCCGTATGTGCGTCGACCTCGACAACTACTGGCGACGCAATGTCAGGGGACCGCCCGGTGATTCGATTTCTATCGGGCCCCGGTGGGATGTCCACTAGCCAGCTGAGCCGCTCGTACGGGAATGGGTAGCCCACGTAGCGAAGATGAGCCCGAACTCCAGCCGTATCCGAATGCCCAAGAACCGACTGCATGGCCTCCTCGGCAGAAATGCTTGGTGTGGTCGAGATCGAGATCGGTCCGCCCTCTTGCGAAACGTACTGGACCGCCTCGCCGGTGGTGCGGTCTATCGAGACGCGCACCCTGTCGCCCAGATTCGTGCCGATTGCGTCGACAAGCTCCCAACCGAAACCGAATTCGTCAGGCTCTTGGACATACCAGTTCTCGCCCCAGTCCGTCGGGGTGAGGTACTCGAACCCCGGTCTCACTCGAGTCAGGAACTCCTCGGCCAATGCCCGGGCCTCGTCTTTGCTCAGAGGTACCGATATCTCGGAGCCATCGAGGACCACGCTCGCGGGCACCCTGCCCCATACCTCCGTGACATTGCCGCTGCGCCCTTCGACAACGTAGCCGCGGCTAGGAGTGACCTGCACGAACGTGTACTCGAGTCGAGCAGATGGGTCGGGCCCGCGCGCAGATGGTGCCGGTAGAACATGAGCGCCCGTGGCCGTGGGATCGAACGCGAGGACGGTCGCGACGGCCTGCTCGTCAGTGAAGTCCGCAGGGTATTCCGCTACGCGCGCGTTGAGCGCAGCGATGGCTTGGGACGCGCGCACGGCCTCCGGGGATGGCGCTTCCGCCTGGGCTGACGTGGACGGCTGAGTGATATCTGCCGAGGACTGCCGTGTGCACCCGGCGCCTGCGATGAGCGCGGCCAAGACGATGACCGATACACCCACTCGAACGGCGACGTTGCGCATTCCGACCCCCCTGGATCCACCGGACGCGAATACCTTCCTGCAGATTCTACAACGGCTGGCCTGGAGAACGAATGCCGCCGCACGGTTCGGGGGTCGGCGCCTAGGCCGTGTGCGCCTGCCGGGCCTCGCGAGCCGGTGTCGAGCACCCGGACTTACACAGACTGCACGCGCCCGTGCAACCGACGAGCTTCATCGCGTTGCAGCGGGGGCACCGAATCTCGGTCGCCGATGAGCTCAGGCCGCAAGCGGGGCATGGGGTCGTCTTTGGCATCTATGCCACCCCCAGCGCGCGGGCGAGCAGGCCGCCGATGAGGAAGGCGAGGCCCACGGAGCCGGCGAACAGGCCGACCATATAGCCCCAGCCGCGTTCCTTGACGATGACCATGATGCTCGCGATGCAGGGCACGAAGATCGTGATCGTGACCATCGCGACCAGCAGCTGTGCGCTCGTGAGGCTCATCGTGAAGAAACCGGCAGCCCCGAAGTCGCGACGCACAAAGCCCATCACGAACGCGGTCGATGCTTCCTTGGGTAGCCCGAGCCAGCCCACGGTAAGCGGGATGAGGGCGGTTTGGATCCACGCCAGCGCACCCGTCACCTCGAGCGTGGAGATCAGCAACGCACCGACCACGAAGAACAGCGCCACCTCGCGCATGAAATGCCAGACCTTGGTGACGGTCTTTCGCACGACGTTGTCGATCCTTGGCACCCTGAGGCTCGGGATGTCGATGAGCAGGCCGGTCGAGATGCCGGGGGTCAGGCGATCCAAAGCGGTGCCGACGCCTGCGAATATCACGAGCAGGGAGCCGAAGTAGCCAGCGGCATACCAGGGACCGACGCCGGCCATGAGTGCCGCGATGACAGCGATCTGAGCCGAACAGGGCACCGCAATGGCCATGAGGGCTGTGGCGATGAACCGCTCGCGCCTCGAGCCGAGGATGCGGGTGGTGAGCGTCCCCATGGTCACGCAGCCGAGCCCGAGGATCAGCGGTATGACCGCGCGACCGTTGAGTCCGATTCCGGTAAGGGATCGGTCAGCAAGCGCGGCTATCCTCGGCAGGTATCCGGAGTCCTCGAGAAGCCCGAGTAGGAGGTAGAAGCCCGTCACCAACGGAAGAATCACGCCGATCAGGTAGGTCGGAGTCATGGTGAGTACACCGAACTCGCCCGCGAGCATCTGGTATAGGGGGTTGCCGGGCGCGAACAGGACGCCAACGACGCTTCGAACGAACGGCTCCCAATAACCTTGCATGAGGTCGACTTCGAGAATGCCCACAACACCGCCCGCGACCCACTGACCGAGCACGACATACATGCCCCATAGGAGCAGCCCGAGCATCGGAATGCCGGTGGCCGGATGCATCATTGCGCGCGAGAGTCGCGCCGAGAAGCGCACGCCCTGGTAGGTGTCTGAGAGCACGTGCCCGGCGATGTCGTCAACGCGGGCTCGCCTGTGCGAGTAGATCGCGTCACGATCGGCTCCCGGCTCGAGGTCGTGCCTGGCCGCGACCGTCTCATCGCCCTCCAAGACGAGAAGCGCCTCTGCGCGCGTTCCCACACGCGCTGCCATCAGCGCAAGGTCACCGTCCAGTTCGCGGTCGCCTATGCCGGTGCGCGCATGATCCAGTGCGGAGACCACTTCGGGGATGCCGGTGCCCTTGATCGCTACGGTCTCGACCACGGGCACGCCCAGAAGGTCCTCTAGTAGGTCGCGGTCGATCACGACTCCAAGGGAGCGTGCTTCGTCTGCCATGTTGAGGGCAACGATCATGCGCTTGCCCATGTCGATGAGCTGCAGCGTCAAGAACAGGTCGCGCTCGATGTGCACCGCGTCGACGACGTTCACGACGATGTCGGCATCCATGATGATGTCGCGCGCGACGGTCTCTTCATCGTTGAAGCTGGAGACGCCATACACGCCCGGCGTGTCCACAAGGTCCCGGCCGTCGACCTGCCCGCGAGTCAGCTCGACAGTCGTGCCAGGGTAATTGGAAACATCCACATACACGCCGGTCAACGCATTGAAGACCACGGACTTGCCCACGTTGGGGTTTCCCGCAAGCACCACGGTCTCGACTCCTGATCGCGCGGCGGTCGAGTCTGGTCCGTGGCACGAGGCGGCAGCGACCGTCTCTCTTTGGCTCGGCTCCCCCATTGTCTAGTTCGCCTCCAACCCGCACTCGGTGCAGGGGCGCACACAGATGCCCCGGGCGATGCCTCTGCCGACTGCGATCTCCTGTCGACCCCGACGCAGAACGACGGGTCCGGCCGGGATGCGAGTGATGCAGCTGACGACCGAACCTTCGGCCATGCCGAACCGCAGCGCACTCAACCGAGCGGCTGCGTCTTCGATACACACGATCTCGAACATCTCGCCTGCGCGCACTGAATCCAACGTGCGGCCGTCCCAATCAGTCTTCTCAATCCGGGCCTGTTCGCGTCGCTGTCTGCCTCGCATGGTCTTGGCTCTTTTCGTCTCAGTGTTGCAAGTAACTTAGCACATACTAATTCATCACAGCCGTATATGCTATTTCCGTGCCAACCCGTGGCGGGACGACGTAGCGTACAATCTCGAACGGAGCCGCCCGAAAGGAGCCCACTGTGGCCTACACCTCGTTCGAAGACCTGCGGCAAGCAACAGTCGAGCACGATTCGCTCGCCGCGGCCGCTATAGCAAGAGAGGTCGATGAGACCGGCGTCGACGCCGCCACGATACGCACAAGAATGCTCGAGCAACTCGAGGTCATGCGAGAGTCGATCGCCCAGGGACTCTCGGGGGCGGTCCGCTCGCGCTCGGGTCTGACAGGGGGCGACGCCGCCAAGGTCGCGCGCTCCTCGGCAGGTCCGGCTGGAGGGACGCTGGCGCAAACGATCGCGCGCGCTCTTGCCGTCGGCGAGGTCAACGCCTCCATGGGCAGGATCGTCGCCGCGCCCACGGGCGGTGCCTCGGGCGTGTTGCCGGCAGTGCTGCTGAGCGTTGCCGAGGAGCGCTCCATCCCTGATCGGGATGTCGCAGATGCCCTCATGACCGCAAGCGCGATCGGCGCCATCATCGCGTCCCGCGCCACGCTGTCCGGAGCGGCCGGCGGATGCCAGGCTGAGATCGGCTCGGCAGCTGCAATGGCGGCGGCGGCCGTCACCGAACTCCTCGGCGGAACGGTGGACCAAAGTGGCCATGCGGCCTCGCTCGCACTGCAGGGGCTCCTCGGCTTGGTGTGTGATCCCGTCGGCGGCTTGGTGGAGGTCCCGTGCGTCGCGCGCAACGCGACCGGCGCGGCCGTGGCTCTCGCGGCTGCCGAGATGGCGCTCGCGGGAGTGAAGTTCCCCATCCCCTTCGACCAGGTGGTCGATGCCGCAGCCATGGTCGGCCGCTCACTCCCGCCAAGCCTCAAAGAGACCGCGGGCGGCGGGCTGGCCGTCACCCCTGAAGGCCGTCGACTCGGCGATGTGGCCCGAGAGCGCTAGCGCTCAAGAGACGCCCCGCACTGATGGCCTCGGATTTGCGTGCGTGCCTTTTGGGGCGTTACCCGCTACTGGTCCTCGAACTTCCGCCACTGGAACTCGTGAACACGGTGGCACTCGTGCTTGCATCAATGATTCCAGTCATACTCTTGAAATCACGAACTCATCCAGATATCCATTAGCACGAGGCAGGAACACGCATGGCCGAGGAGTCCCCCATCAAGGCCACATCTGACAGCATCGACACCGTGGTTCACGAGCTGCGCGGGCCTTTGACTGTGATCCGCGGCTATCTCGAAGTTCTTGGAAAGCCGATTGACGACGTGCAGCGCCAGCGATCTATCGGTGCCGCATTGCGCGCGGTCGACCGTCTCCAGATGATGCTGAACGAGATGACCACGAGCGATCTGGACTTGGCCTCGGTTCGAAAGGGCCACATAGTGCCCGTCGATCCGGTCGCTTTGGCAGCAGACGTCTGTGACGAGCTCGCCCCCTTCTTCAACTGCTCACTTGTCTCCGACGAGCCGGTTCGCTGGCCCAGGGCTGATGTGACGCGGCTGCGCCAAGCGCTCGTCAACCTCATCGGCAACGCTGGCGAACATGGAGGCGGCAAGGTCATCATCCAAGTCACAGAGGAAGACGGCTACGTGATCTGGGCGGTCGAGGACAACGGCCCGGGCATCGCGCCCGAGGATCGCGACAGCGTTCTCATGCCAGGTACGCGGCTCGGTGAAGCCCAGCGTGGCAGGGGTCTCGGACTCACGATCTCATCAGCGATCGCGCATGCCCACGGCGGCTCGATCGCCATAAGCGACCCAAGGGTTCTGACGGGCGCGCGCGTGGAGTTCCGGCTGCCGCTTAGCGACTAGCGCGGCTCCATGGCAAGAGCCACAAGGCGCTCGCACAGCTGCGGGAACTCGATCCCGGCCGCTCGCGCGGAATCCGGCAGCAAGCTCGTGGAGGTCATCCCCGGAATCGTGTTGATCTCCAGCAGCCAGACCTCGCCATCAGCCGTGACGATCGTGTCAGCTCGCGACATCCCTCGACATCCGAGCAGCCGATGAGCGGCCAGCGCGAGCTTCTGGCATTCGTCGCGCGCCTCTTGTGACACGCGCGCCGGAATGATGTGGCTGCTCATGCCGGGCACGTACTTGGACTCGTAGTCATAAAACTCGTGCTCCGGAACGATCTCGAGCGTCGGCAGCGCCATGATATCGGCGTTTCCAATCACGCCCACCGTGACCTCCGCGCCGGCGACGAATCGCTCCACCAGCACCCCTTCATCGCAGGCGAACGCCTTCTCGATGGCTGCCGCGAGCTCGGAGGATTCGTGGACGATGCTCATTCCCACCGAGGAACCCTCGTTCGCGGGCTTGACGACCGACTTGGCGCCAAGCTTTGCGACAATCGCATCAAGATCGACGGGCTGACCGCGATGAAGCTCGACATACTCCGGAGACGCAAGTCCGGCCTGCTCAAAGACCCGCTTGCTCATGAGCTTGTCCATCGCCAGCGCGCTGGCCAGCACACCGGAACCCACGTACGGAATGTCGAGGAGCTCAAGCAACCCTTGGACCGTGCCGTCTTCGCCGAATCGGCCATGCAGGCAGATGAATACCGCATCGGGACCGACCGTTCGAATCTGCTCGATGAAGTCCGGCTCCGCCGAATCGATCTCAGTGACTGCGTGCCCGGTCTCACGCAACGCTGCCGCCACCTGGGCCGCCGTGCTCAAGGACACCTCGCGTTCAGCAGAGCGGCCGCCCATGAGCACGACCACGTTTGTTGCCCTGCGAACCTCGTTCATCGTGCCTCCAGGAACCGAGTGGGACGTACGCATCAGAACCGGATGAGCCCCAGCCGCAATGCATCCACGAGTATGAGCGTGCCGATCCACGCGAGCACGCCGACGAATGTGATCGTCGCCGACCTGATAAGTGAACTCACGAACATGCCCTGTCTCCCCTGCTCGGCACCCCCGGCGCGCGAAGCTGCCCAAACGACAATGGCGAGCACCGGGCCCATGACGGTGAGCGCCAACCCCGCCGCCACCACGAACAAATACGATTCCTGCCGAAGAGGCGACAGCAACGGGTCGCGCGTGAGGAAGTAGGCCGCCGAACCGCACAGAATCACCCATGCGACAGTCAGCAGCCAAAACGGCCACCACGGCACAAGAGATCGCGGCTTCTGCAGCACGGGCTCTTCGGGTTCCGGCTCGGGCTCGATTGCGGCCTCTGGCTCGGGCTCCGGCTCTGCTTCGGCTTCGGCTTCAGGCGCCGGCGCTGCCTCAGGCTCGGTTGCAGCCGCCTCGGGTTCCTCGGCAGGTTCAGGCGCCGGCTTTGCCTCGGGCTCGACCTGTGGTTCCTCGGCGGGCTCGACGATCGGCTGCTCTTCTAGCTCATGAATCGGTCCGGTCTGCTCGATCTCGTCGCCCATGGTCCCTCTCCCCTATTGGTCTGCACGCAGTCTACGCGAAGCGCACATAGCCGCTCAACTCGCGTATGGGCGTTTTGTGCAGTTTGAAGCGATGGCAATACCTTCGCTTGATGCTGGGCATAAGATACACGCGCCAATCGCGCGATGGGATATCCATCGCCTAATGATGACACGAGGTGAACGATGGACGAGCAAGACAACGTCGAGGTTCCCCAGCAGCCCATAGCCGAGGACCCCCAAGTACAGCCAACCCCGCCCGAGGTCGTGACGCCCGCCGAGGAACCCGTCGCGCCGGAGCCGATCTCGTACGCGTCCGAGCCGGTTCCCTACGAGCCCGCCGTGATGCCAGAGCCTGCGCCCTACACGCCAGCCCCAGCGCCGGCGCCCGAGAAGGTCGCCCGGCATGGAGTGAGCGTAGGCGGGGCGATCGGCATCGCGATAACCGCTTCGCTCGTTGTGGGCTCGCTGGCCGGAGGCGCCGCAGGCATCGCCGGAGCGTGGTACGCGACTCGCACTGAAGTTGGCTCGACCGGCACCGGTACGATCAAGGTGCTCCCGGCCGAGACAGATGAGCCCGTCGTAGCCGCGGCAGCTGCGGCAGCGCCTTCCGTGGTAAACATCGACGTGAGCGGCTCTTCCGTGAGCGCGGGCCAGAACGGCTTGCCCGGAGAACATCCCACCGTGCCTTCGAGTGGTAGTGGCTCAGGCGTGGCATACAAGACCACCGACGATGGTGGAACCTACATCCTGACCAACAACCACGTGGTAGAGAACGCAACCACGATCGTCGTCACCGATGCAGGCCGAAAGCGGATGAAGGCTACGCTCGTGGGCACCGACCCCGAAACCGACATCGCTGTTATCAAGATCGATAAGGAGCTGCCGACGATCAAGGTGGGCGATTCGAACGAGCTTCTGGTCGGCCAGGTCGTAGTCGCCATCGGCTCACCTTTCGGTCTCACTCAGTCAGTGAGTTCCGGAGTCGTGTCGGCTGTAGGACGCTCTTTGCCCAATTCGCTCGGAAATGACAAGAGCAGCTCATACCCACTTGTCGACGTGATCCAGACCGACGCTGCAATCAACCCGGGCAACTCGGGTGGCGCGCTCGTAGATCGGCTCGGACGACTCGTCGGAATCAATAGCGCAATCTACTCGGAGTCCGGCGCCAAC
>JAHIQC010000319.1 GCA_018902765.1 Actinomycetota bacterium
CTCCTCCTATGGCAAGGTTGGGAGCCACTGCGACCTGAAGAAGCGCGGCTGAGAACAACGCGATGATCGTGGGCAACGCGCGTCTCATTCGGTTCCCCCAAGATCAGGCTGCAACACGGCGCCGATGAGTACGACCACTTCTTCGATTCCGTCGAACTTGGCCGTCGGTCGCACGGTGATGCGGGGATACAGGTCGTTGTCATTGAGCTCGAAGGATGCAACCTCACCCACGAGTAGCCCCTTGGGATATACGCCACCCATGCCCGAGGTGAGGATTATGTCGCCCACGGTCACCGTGGTCTCCCTGCTCACATACTCCATGCTCAGTCGACCCTCAATGGAGCCGCGAGCCACGCCCTCCGCCCGGGTCGATTGGACCAGCGCAGCCACGCCGCTTCTCTGGTCAGTGATCAGGCGGACCTTCGCGGAGTGCTCGGTCACCTCAACGGTTTGGCCGAGGAGCCCTTCGGGGGCGAGCACCGGCATGCCGGTCTTGACTCCGTCCGCTGCTCCACGGTCGATAAGCAGCGTGCCCTCCCATGCACTCGGGGGCCTGCCGATCACGCGCGCACCGAGTGAATCCAACTTCGCGGCCTCAACAAAGCCAACGATCTTTTGAAGTCGCTGGTTCTCAAGGCGCGCCTCTTCGAGTTCGGCGACGCTCGCCCGCAGCTCGGTATTCTGCTGCCGCAAGGCATCGATCTCCTCGCGAGAAACGCCGAGTCCGCCAAAGAAGTTGCGCGTGGCCAAAAGTGGAGTGAACAGCCAGTCCCCGGCGGCGGAAATCGGAGCCACGAAGGCCTGGGTGCCCTTCCTCAGGGAATGCAAAGCACCACGGTCTCCCTCTCGGAAGTAGACCGTGGTGGCGATGAGCGACACGATTACCAGCGCGACGAGTAGTACCACGCCGTTGCTGCGTCGCTCGGAATCAGGCATGCGCATGGGCAAGCGATCAGCTCCGTTGGGGTCTAGCGGGCCCCGGTGAGGACCTTCTTGAGCGCATCGATCTCTTCGAGGGCCATCGCCGAACCATCTACAACGTTCGTCAATGCGTTCTCTGAGACGTGAACCGGCATACCCGTCTCATGCTTGAGGCGCTCGTCGAGACCGCGCAGAAGCGCGCCGCCGCCCGTGAGCACGATGCCGTATTCCATCAAATCGCTCGCGAGTTCGGGGGGTGTCTGCTCCAGCGTCGATTTCACCGCAGCGATGATGGCCGCCAAAGGCTCCTCAATCGCCTCACGGATCTCTTCTGACTCTATGGAGATGGTACGAGGAAGCCCGGTCGCCAGATCGCGACCACGAACCTCGACGTCGACCTCTTCGAGCAAAGGCCACGCACTACCGATCTCGAACTTGATCTCCTCCGAAGTACGCTCTCCGATGAGCACGTTATATACGCGCTTCACGTGCGCGATGATCGCGTCGTCAAACTCGTCGCCAGCGATTCGGATCGACTGCGCAACCACGATGCCGCCAAGAGAGATGACCGCGACCTCTGTGGTTCCTCCGCCGATGTCGACGACCATGTTGCCCGTGGGCTCTTGGATGGGAAGTCCCGCGCCGATGGCCGCGGCCATCGGTTCCTCGATCAGATAGGCCTGGCGAGCACCTGCCTGCATCGTCGCCTCGAACACCGCGCGCTTCTCGACCTCGGTCACGCCCGACGGGACGCACACGACCACGCGTGGCTTGGGCTGCCAGGGGAAACGCTTCACGCGCGTCTTGTTGATGAAGTAGCGCAGCATGGACTCAGTGACTTCGAAGTCGGCGATGACGCCGTCCTTGAGCGGCCTGATGGCCACGATGCTACCGGGGGTTCGACCCAGCATACGCTTGGCTTCGATGCCGACAGCCAAGACTCGCTTGGTATCCTTCTCTACCGCAACGACGGAAGGCTCGATGAGCACGATCCCGCGACCGCGAACCGAGACGAGCGTATTGGCCGTTCCGAGGTCGACGGCCATGTCGCCACCCCAGGAGTTGAAGAACATATCGATGAGCGACACTGTCGCTGACTCTCCTTCCGCAGTCGGGCGATGCTGCCCGGCTGATCACGCGTTCATCGCACGTAGTGCCGAACGCATAGCAAAACGGCACGGCGGCATGAAATGGCCGCCTGCCAGTCGTACGAACAGCGCAAGTGTAGCACAGCTTATGTCTCGGACATGCTTACAGAACGGCAACATCGCGCAGGTAGAAGGCCTGCCGACTACATCAGGCCCAGGTCCCGCAGGCTCGCGTGTTCTCCCCCATCGCCGATTATCACGTGGTCAAGAAGCTCGATTCCCAAGACGTCGCCGGCTTTGACCAGTCTTCGTGTGAGCTGGATGTCGGCCCCACTCGGCGTTGGATCTCCACTCGGGTGGTTGTGGACCGCCACTACGGAAGCGGCGGAGAGTCGTACGGCCTCTTTGAACAGCTCCCTGGGATGCACGATCGATGCGTTCAGACTCCCGACAGACACTTCGACCAGCTTGAGCAGATGATTCCGTGTGCTCAGCGGCAGTGCCCAGAAGTGCTCCCGATGCGAGCCGCGCAAGCGAGGCCAGCACAGCTGCACGACATCCTCGGGCGTCGAGATGACCGGCCTGTCATCGCTGCGCCATCCACTTGCCCGTCTGCTCATCTCCAGACACGCCAAGACTCGAGCGGTCTTCACCGGGCCGATCCCTGGCACGCAGGAGATCTCCTCGGCAGACATCCTCCACAGATTTCCCGGGGTGACGCACGAGTCGAGGATCGAACGTCCCGCAGCATCGACGCCACCCATCACGATGGCCAGCAGGCCCTCGTCGGTCACCGACTCAGCGCAGCCGGACAACAACAGATCACGGGATGAGACACTCCCGCCCACCGGTCGAGGCGCCATGCGCCCCACCTCCTCGCTATAAGGCCAAAGAAACGTAGCGCGAGGGGACTCGAGCAAGCAGGAGACGGGCGGAGTACCCGATCAGGAGCCCGGATACCAGGCTTAGGGCCAACGAGAAGGGCATGAGGAGCAGAGGCGCGAAGCTGCCGGCCAGAAAGCACGCGGCAATCAACTGACCGACCACGTGCGCAGCCGATCCTCCCAACGACCAGCCAACAACCGAGAATGCATCCCGGCCAAGATGGAACAACAGCCACATCGCGAACCATGCGGCGATGGCGCCCGCGGCGGACAGTAGGCCGGTAGGGCCTCCCAAAGTCCCGGCTGCCAAGCCGACCAGAATCACACGCGCAAGGCTGATTCGAAGTGCAC
>JAHIQC010000320.1 GCA_018902765.1 Actinomycetota bacterium
AACTGCGCTTGCGTGCTGAAGTCGAATCGCGCACTGCCCGTATGACCGAGATGAACGATCGGCTCGCCAGAGACCTTCAGTCCCTGAGGACCGCCGAGGAGACGATGCGGCTGAGCGAGGAGCGTTTCAGGCATCTTTGGGAGGGATCTCCACTTGCTGCGATAGGCACGCAGTCCAGCGTGATCACCTTTGCCAACAACGCCGCGGCGCAACTCTTCGGCTACGCGAATGCCGATCGAATCGTTGGCCTGGCCGAGGTCGATCTTGCGGCTCGCACTGAGCGTCCCGAGATTGCTAGCCGCATACGCAACCGGCTCAAAGGCGTCGAGGAGCCCAGTTCGTACGAAACACGCGGTGCGAAGGCTGATGGCACCGAGTTTCCGATGCGAGTCGATGTGGTAGTGATCGAGCAGGGCGCAGGCTCCGTGGTCATCACTTTCTTCACCGATATGACCGAACGGGTGAGGGCCGAAGAAGCGCTTCGCGACAGCGCTTCGCAGTACCGGGCGCTGTTCGAGAACTCCCCGGTTTCGCTTTGGGAGCAGGACTTCTCGGAAGCCAGAAAGATACTAGCCAAGCTCGATGTGCCGCTCGACGAACTGCAAGACTACTTGCTCGACAACCCAGAGGTCCTCGCGAAAGCCGCTGCCGGGATGGTCGTTCATCGCGTCAACAGGACAACTCTTGAGTTGTGGCACGCACGCTCGGAAGCGGATCTCACCGGCGGCCTTGACCCGTACGTCGTCGACGCGAATCAGGAGCTCTACGCGCTTGAGCTCGTTGCAATCGCTCGTGGCGAGCAGCGGTTCTTTGGTATGGCTGAGATTCCTACGCTCGACGAGCATATGATGTTCGCGAACATCTACTGGACGGTCGCACCAGGGCATGAGGCCACGTACGGCAAGGTCTTCGTCTCGATCATCGATCTGAGCGATCAGCGACGCATGCAGCTTCAGCTGATGCGTTACAAGGACAGCCTTGAGGTCCTAGTGGAGGAGCGAACTACGGAGCTCAGCCAGGCAAACACGAGCCTTCTGGAGGCCACGAAAGCCAAGGATAAGTTCCTCGCGGCCATGAGCCACGAACTTCGCACACCCCTGAACTCGATCATCGGGTTCTCCGGGACCATGCTGCAGCGGCTCGCCGGCGAGATCAACGAGGAGCAGGAGCGCCAGCTCACACTCGTACAGCGCTCGGGACGACACCTGCTGATGCTCATCAACCAGGTTCTGGACCTGTCGCGCATCGAGGCCGGGCAGGAGCATTTCGAGCCCGAGGAGTTCGCGGTGGGACCCTTCGTCGAGGAGCTCGTAGACGATGTTTCCGGGCTGGCCCAAGATAAGGGGATCGCGGTCAAATCGGACATCACTGCGGCGCCTGAATCAATCGTCAGTGATCGCGATCGGCTCAAGCAGATCCTGTTGAACCTGCTGTCGAACGGTATCAAGTTCACCGAGGAGGGCGAGGTCAGCCTATCTGCATCCGTCCAAGGCGAGCTCATAGTGTTCCGCGTCCGTGACTCGGGCCCCGGGATCCCCTTCGATGAGCAGGGCAACGTTTTCGAGGCGTTCCACCAGATTCGCACCTCGGCTGGACACAAGCCGCCCGGCACCGGCCTGGGTCTGTCGATCAGCCGCGAACTCGCCACGCTTCTGGGTGGGGAGATATCGCTTGAGAGTGAGCCCGGCAATGGGTCGGTCTTCATCGTTCGGATCCCTCGCGATGCCGCAAGTGAGCCTTTGCCGGGTAACACATCATCGACGGTCGTTGCTGGCAGTGGGGACTCCCGCGGGCCAGACGTGACATAATCGCAAGCATCGTGTCAGCTATTCCAAGGAGCATCCACGCTATGACAAACACTCGTTCAGCAGAGTCTTTCGACGCCGCGTGCAATCTGATACCCGGCGGCGTGAACTCACCGGTTCGCGCATTCAAGAGCGTGGGCTGCTCTCCGATCTTTTATGATCGGGCGAAGGGCTCACACGTATGGGATGTCGACGGCAACGAGTACATCGACTTCGTGGCCTCATGGGGCCCAATGATCTTGGGCCATGCGCCCGAGGCCGTGCTCGACAAAGTTCGCGAGCAGCTGAGTCGCGGCACGAGCTACGGGGCGCCGACGCTTATAGAGGTCGAGATGGCTGAGGCGGTCGTGAAGGCGGTCCCGAGCGTAGAGATGGTGAGGTTCGTTTCCAGCGGTACCGAGGCGACCATGAGTGCGATACGCCTGGCTCGCGGCTACACCGGGCGAGAGAAGTTCATCAAGTTCGATGGAAACTACCACGGCCACTCCGATGCTCTGCTCGTTGCTGCCGGCTCCGGCTTGCTGACCTTGGGCATCCCGAGCACTCCGGGAGTGACCAAGGGTGCCATCGCAGACACCATCGTGTTGCCGTACAACGATCTCGAGTCGGTGCGCGAGACACTCAAGGCCCAAGGCGAGCAGATCGCCGCGATCATCCTCGAGCCAGTGGCCGCCAATATGGGCGTCGTGTTGCCCAAGCCCGGCTACCTGCAGGGCCTTCGCGACCTGTGTGACGAGTACGGCGTCGTTCTCATCTTCGACGAGGTCATCACCGGCTTTCGGCTTGCGCTCGGCGGTGCCCAGGAGTACTACGGCGTGATGCCGGACCTCACCACCATGGGTAAGATCATCGGCGGCGGGTTCCCTGTCGGCGCATTCGGTGGCAAGCGCGAGATCATGGAGTACCTCGCACCGGTCGGACCTGTGTATCAGGCCGGAACATTGTCAGGCAATCCGGTGGCCATGGTCGCGGGACTGGCCACACTCGACGCGCTCAGCCAGCCCGGCGTCTACGCGGAGCTCGATCGCAAGAGCAAGCGTCTTGCCGATGGACTGTGTCGCGCATCGGGCGACGCGGCCATCCACACCTACTGCACCAGAGTCGGCTCGATCTCGTGCATGTTCTTCACGCACCTCGAGGTCTCGAACTGGCCCACAGCGTCCACCTCGGACACCGACCGCTACGGCCGTTTCTTCAGAGGCGTGCTCGAAAAGGGCTTCACGATCGCCCCAAGTCAGTTCGAAGCCACATTCGTGGGCCTCGCGCATACCGACGAGGAGATCGATTCATACATCGAGGCGGCGGCGGCCGTCATGAAGACGCTGTAAGCATCCCGGTTATCACGCTCGCGGCACGCGGGTTGCGCTGCCGCGTAATCGTTGCGCAATAAGCGCAGAACGCGCGTTTAGGGTTAATTAAGCGCAATAAGCGCAAAGCCGTGCTAGACTTAGGGTATGCCTCAGATGCTGACACCCAAGCAGGTGGCGACGCGTCTCGCCGTGTCGCCCCGTACTGTTTACCTGTGGATCGAGCAGGGACGGCTCCCCGCTGTCCGGCTATCCGAGCGCGTGACGCGCGTGTCCGAGGAGGCGCTTGCGCGCTTCGAGGCCGCAGGCGTTGCGGCCAGCTCGACCACGGTTTCGCCCAACGGACAGAGCTTCGCTGCCGAGGAGAGGGTGGCGTACGGGGGCGCTGGGCCCGCTGCGGCCGCCGTCGCGCTCTGTCCGCGCTGCGGCGCTGACGTGAACCTCGCCGACACCCGGTCCACGACGCAGCGACTCCGGGGTTTGCTCGCCGAGCACCGGGACGAGATCCTGGCTTTGGCGGAGCGTAGCGGAGTGTCGAACATACGGATCTTTGGATCAGTGGCGCGCGGCGATGCGAGGCCTGGCAGTGATATTGATTTCCTGGTCGATCTCGAACAGGGCAAGTCGCTGTTCGACCTGTCCGGGTTTGAGTTCGAACTCGCCGACCTTCTCGATTGGGATATCGATGTGGGCTCTGAGGAGAGCATGAAGCCGGAGATGCGGGCGCGGGCCCTACGCGAGGCTGTCGAACTATGAGACGACCACTCCAGCGGCTCAACGATATGCTTGAGGCGATCGAGAAGATCCAGCGGGTGGTCGGCGTCGGCGAGCGCGATGGCGAGGCAGCCTTCCAGCACGATGAGATGTTGCGAGTGTGGGTATATCATCACCTCGGAATCCTCGGCGAAGCGGCATCTAATCTGCCTCGTGAGGTGAGGACGCATCATCCCGGGGTGCCGTGGGGCAAGATCGTCGCGACACGAAACAGGGCTATGCACGGCTACTTCGATATGGACCCTGTTCGTGTATGGGAGATCGCAGTGACGGACTTGCCCCCATTGAAGATTCAAATCGAAGCGATCATCGAGGAACTCCGCCGCGAAGGCGTCACGGAGTAGCCAGATGTACTAGCATGGACACGGTTCGTGAGTGGACAGGCCGACCGACGGAAAGGGCATCCTCAGCCATGAAAGCCATCATCCCTGCAGCAGGCCTCGGCACGCGCTTCCTGCCGGTCACCAAGTCCCAGCCAAAAGAGATGCTTCCGGTCGTGGACAAGCCGGTCATCCAGTATGTCGTCGAAGAGGCCGCACATGCCGGCGCCGATGACATCTTGATCATCACTGGCCGAGGAAAGCGGGCGATCGAGGATCACTTCGACCGCTCCTTGGAGCTCGAGGACCTGCTCGAGCGCTCGGGCAACGTCGCCAAACTACGCGAGGTGCGCAACATCTCTGAGCTCGCGGACGTCTTCTACGTGCGCCAGAAGCGCCCTCGCGGTCTGGGTCACGCGGTCATGTGCGGCGCACCATTCACCAACGACGAGCCGTTCTTCGTCATGCTGGGCGACGTTCTGGTTCCCAAGAACGACTGCCTTCCCAAGCTCAAGGACGTGCACGACCGCTTGGGTGGCTCCGTCATCGCGGTCACGCCGGTCGAGCAGCGGTACGTCTCGCGCTATGGCGTCATCGGCGGGCACGAGGTCGAGCCGGGCGTGTGGCAGCTCACCGACCTGGTGGAGAAGCCCCCCGTCAATGAGGCCCCGAGCAACCTGGCCATCTTCGGCAGGTATCTTTTGACTCCCAAGATCATGGAGATCCTGCCCAAGATCGAGCCTGGCCGAGGAGACGAGATCCAGCTCACTGACGCGCTGCGCGAGCTGCTCAAGCACGAGGAGATCTTCGCGGTGACGATGGAGTGCGAAGGATACGACACCGGTAACGTGCTCTCATGGCTCGAGGCCAACATCGCGCTCGCGCTCGAGACCGAGGAGCTTGGCCCGCACCTGCGCGAGAGCCTCGTGCGGCTGCTGGGGTAGGCGTGACTGAGAGAATAGCCGGTCGTGACGGCACACTCGATGCCCTGCGCGGGGTCGCTATCATCCTCGTGCTCACGGCTCATCTCACCTTGGTGGGCTTCAGCCCTGTGGGAGGAAGCCGCGCGGCCGTACTGATTCAGCTTGCGGTCGGCCTGTTCTACAAGGTCGTCACACAGGTCGCGGTTCCCTCGTTCTATCTCATCTCGCTGTACCTGTACTCGCGCAAACGCGTGGTCGCCGGGCCCGGCTACTTCCTGTCGCGCATCAAGCGGCTCGGTGCGG
>JAHIQC010000321.1 GCA_018902765.1 Actinomycetota bacterium
CACGCCGGACGGCGGAACGATGGTGTTGCCGACGTGTCTACTCCACTCGCTGGTACCGGTTGCGGAGCCGATCTCGTCACGGCCGACGACTAGGCCGCCGTTCGTGTCGTAATAGAGTGCGTCGATGTGCGCCTTGCCGAGCAGACCTTTAGTCTTGATGTTGCCGGAGATGCTGTAGCGCTCGCCAGGGTTGACCCGAATCCAATCCGAGTAGAAGTAACCGTCGTTTGTTGAATATGACCCGACGGTCTTGATGAATGCGGAACGGGCTCCGGCAACAGCAACGTCCCAGGTTACCTTCTGCATCGCGTTGGTTCGCGATGAAGAGCGAGGGTCCCACCGCACCGGCAGTTCACCGCTCGCGGATTCAAAGCTCGCGTTGTTCACAAAGTTGTCCGCGCCTATCTTGGTCGCCATCTCGAAGCGAACGTTGTCGACGTGCGCTTCGTCGCCGGGACCAGCCCAGAGCTGCACCTCCACTTTCACCGCGTCCGAGTGCGGCCAGTACACACCAGAAGCGCGGGAAAAGTCCCCCGTCGTCGCTCCCGTGAATAGGACAGGCCAGCGCGTGTGGGCGAGTGCTCCGTTCTTGTCATACTCGAGTATACGGATCATGCCCTTGCCACGGGTCCACGCACTCACCATGTAGCTGCGCTCGGGGTCGATTGCGATCTTGTCTGAGGCACGGAATGATTCCGCTGTCGGGCTGTAGAGTTTCACGTAGTAGGATCCCAGGTAGGGCGTACCAATAGATGAGATCGAGGTGGCATTCTGCTTGATGCCGTCCCACCCGGAACCGGCGATTGTAACGTTGGAGGAGAAACACGGGTCGAGCGCGAGATTCACTGCCGTGGAGCCCGGCAGGTCGCCGAGCGTCTTGTTGCCGTAGGCGTCGTAGGTATTGCTGTTCGCCGACTCACCGCCGTCCTCATCGGCAGGAGCCTCGGAGATCGCCGAGGCAGCCGAGAGCAGTCGTCTCGCATCGTCGTACTCCGCCGCCGAGACGTTGTCCTTGACGTCGCGCGACTCGACAACGAGATCGTTGTTGTAGACCGCGGTCGTCTTGCGACCTTGGATGTCATTGGTGCGGGTGACGTTGCCGTGCCCATCGCGGATGGTCTCGCTCCAATGCAGTAGAGGGTCAGTTGTCTTGCGCACTCCCCCATAGCAATCGTAAGTGACGGTGTTCTCAAGGTCTTTGCCGTTAGGGTCAACTTCGGTCTTGAGCACACGCTGGGTGACGGTATCGTAAGTAGTGCGCGTGACAACGGCCTCGGTCCCGCCTGAGGTCGTGACCGTTGCAGACCCCGTGCCGTATGAGAGGGACTTCACCGAACCGTCTGCGTAACTCGCGGACGTCACCTTTCCGGCGGTGTAGATGATTTGGATCGCCACGCCGTCGGCGTCCGCGATCCGGTCGATCTTGGATAATGCGTCGTAGTGATACTGCACCACCGTCCGCGGAGCGCTCCCGTCGTACTTGTCGTTGGCGCTGACCGTCAGGGTGGTGTTGGCAGATGCGCCGCCAGCATAGGTCACTCTGCCGGACTCAGCTTTCAGCGTCCCGCCCGACTCACGCCCCGTCCACGACAGAGTCGTGAGCTCCCCGGAAGTGTACGACAGGCCTATCTCATGGCCGGCGGCGTCATTGACCTTGAGAAGACGGCTGCTGGCATCGAAGGTGTTGTAGATGATGTTGCCGCTGTTGTCGGCATATGCCGATGCGCGCCCGCTGCTGTCGAAGAAGACCGGGGCGTGACCCAGCGTGTACTGGGGTACCTCCAGCTCGGTCACACGCAGGTTGCGACCGTTGTATGACGAGAGGGCATAGAGCCGGACATACCGAGCCTTGACGGCCGCAAAATCCGCTTCGAAGCGACCGGAGCGTGCCGTCACAGGACTCCCAGGTGCAACGACTTCTGTCCATGTCGTGCCGTTGTCTGAGACCGCGACCTTCATGCCGTACCACGGGTGGTCCTGGAAGTCCCAAAGCGCGATGCTCACCTTGGAAAACGTTCGCGAGCTGGCGAGGTCGTAGGTCATGTACGAGTTGCCAGCTGCGTCAACCGGAATCGTATCGTACCCGGTCGCAGACATCTTCGAATCGCCGTCGACTGAACGGCCCGGGGCGATCGTGCCGAATCCGAACTCGACGTCGTCTACCCAAAGGTCGCCCTTGGCGTATCTGTATTCGACATTGAACTTGGCGCGAGTGGCGCCGGCCGGGGCGGAGGCGGAAAGAGCAATCTCCTGCCAGCCGTTCGTGTCGACCGTGGCCCATATAGGTGACATCGAGGTCGACACGAGCGACCCGTCTTCCCGCAGGAAGTGGATCTTGAGCATCGCGCCACCCTCGGTGGTCTGTGCGGGGTCGCGGTAGAAGTTACGCGTGTTGACCCACATCGACGCGCGCACCACGTTGCCAGTCGAAACCTGCAGCATATTGCTCGTGGTATTGGTGGGGGTCAGGTAGCCGCTCGCATATGCGGTCGACGTGAAGAAGAGTCCGCCGGTGCCGCTGCGCTTGGTCACTGTCTGCTGCGTCGCAATAGTGGGCGCGCCCACATACCACTTGCCCGCAGAGAAGGGGTATTCGAAGCCCGGATCGGTCGCGGCATTGATCGACGTACTAGGTGTGGTGATCTTCGCGTTCTTGGCCAGGTTCGTCAGTCCGAAGCCCGCCGAGTTTGCCAGCGGATCGCGCGTGAACTTGCCGCTCCTCCTCTGAGAGGCCTGATGCGTGGTGCCGTCGGCATCGGTGAATGCGAAGGCCCCGTCACCGAAGTACGCATCGTCCACGTATAGAGTCCCCCAGGCGTTCTTGAACTCGATGTTCATTTTGGCGAAATACGCGCCATCTGGAGCGTCGGCTGCCAGGCTGATCTGAGTCCAGGTGGAACTGGCGCCCTGCGTGTAGTTGCCGGAACGCGCCTGCCCCAGGTATCCGCCCGCAGCATCGAAGAAGTGGATCTTGACGAGCGCACCGTACTCGTCGGGACAACCGATGTCGCGCTCCACAGAAAACGTCGTTGGTGATGCGGGATCATTCGTGCGCACGAAAGTCGACGCTCGAAGACGTTGCCCCGGCCAGACGGGAAGCATGGCGGATGTCGTCTGGGCGTGGGTCGACACGTACGCATTGGTCTGCGCAATCGAGGTGATCTTGAGGCAGGTTCCCGAACGACCCGTCGGATAGCGCGAAGCGGTCGCCGTTCCCCAAGAGGTTTGCCATGCACCGGTCGTGGGCAATTCGCTGAAATCGGCATCAGGTGCCCTGTTGTCATCGATAGTCATTCTGGCCAGCGGGGCGCGCCAGCCCAATGGCAGCTCGGCGGAGCCTGCCGTGTCCGATCGGTATGTGGTACCGAAGGTCAGCGACCCTCCGCGGGCCGGTCCGCCCAGGTCTTGGCGAGCGATAATCAGTGCACCTGTCTTGAGTTCGACAGCGGCTCCAGCACCCAGCGGTTCGCTTGCTCGATGGGCCTCGATGCCGGCTGAATCCGATGCCGACACCGCAGTAGCCGTCGTGAAGCCAGCCCACTCGGTCCATTTGCTCCAGGTGATATCGCCTGCTACCGGATAGTTCGATTCTCCTGCGGCACGCATGCGCCAAAAATAGCGCTGACCTGGGGAAAATTGATACACGCTCGTAGGAACGGTAAAGTCGTATTCATCAGTATCGGGAGGGGTGTAGTCCTTGAGAATGGCCCCTTCATCGGGACGGGTGGAGAACTGGATCTGAACCCTCTTCTGCGGTTTTGAAATCAGCGAACCATCCCCAGCAGCGAGTCGGTGCTTTGCGTCGTCGTACTTCCACACTAGCGTGGGCTGTCCGTCGACAAGTGTGTCGGAAATCGGTGCCACAAGTCCCACTTCGGGCACGGTCGTCCACGCTATCTTGTAGACGGGATGATATGTGCCCGGGTAGAAGTAGCCGTTTATGATCTCCCCATCCACGCCGATGTACTTCACCCAGCCCGGATCGCCCCAGAGTTCGATCCCGTAGTTAGTGCCGGGATTCGCGAACCACTCCTTCACTATGTCGGTCAGGAACAGGCCATCCGATGTGTGATCGTCTTCCTGGCTGAACGCGCCTCGATAGACCGCAGTCGGCTCGGCATTCCAGGTGATTGTTGACGGGTTCCAGTAGCTCGTCACCTTGCTGTACTTGACGGTGCTGGGTGATGGCGTCGCTATGTAACACTGTGCTGCTAAACGCGTGTACAGAATCTCGACATCCGTCTCGAGATCGCGCAGTTCCTGAAGCGCGGCTTCAAGAGCGTCCGACTTGAGGTAGGAGTGATAGTAGTAGCCGGAAAGCTTGCCAACCTTCAATGGGAAGGTGCCGTCCTCGCCCCAGTTGGCGGGATTGAAGTTCAGTGTCGGGTAGAGATTCGTCGTAAACGCACTATCAAACCCTTGATATACATCGATCCACGCGTAGCGCACCGTCGGATCGATCCGCACCGGCCACACACGACTATCATCAGCGAGCCACTCGCGGTCAGCGACAACGTCTAGTCGCCATCCGGTTAGCGCCTCGGTCAGACGATAGTGAACAGCTCGAGATGTGGCTGGGCCCGCCTTATCATTCCCCGAGTCGCACATAAACGGCGCTGCCATGACGTAGACCGGCGTGGTGGACTCCTTTGAGTAGAAACCAATGCTGCCATCCGGCTTCAGTTCGGGAGTAACACCTTCGGCGACCAAATCGAACCCGAACACGTTGCGCCCGATGTATCTATCGAGCACGATGGTCTCTTTCAAGCCCTCAGGAAGTGACACGTACTCGAGCGTCGCGCCTTGGAACGCCCCGGGATAGATGGCGCGTGATGGCGCGACTCGATCGCGAATCGCCATCGAGTTCGAGACCAAAGCCGCCTCGGGCAGAGCTGGCCTGTTCGCAGGCCTCCATGCGACACGACCGGTCGTGCTCTCTATGCTCGTCCAGCTCTCGTCGAGAACCATTGGCAAGTCAACCGTGAAGGCGTTCGCCTTGTTGCGCAATGACCGCCCGCGGACCGTGTATACCTCCTCCAAGCTCGAATCAATCGGCTGAAGGGTCGCTGTGGTGTCATCGCGGTAATACACTGGTGAGCCGAATACCTCGGTCTCGAACGTATCGTCCGACAGCTCGAAAGTACGTGATTGAGGCTGACGCTTGTCGGTCAACTCGACTCTGGTAGGTGGCGGAGGCTCCGCGACCGCCGCAGCCGGGACAAAGGTCATTCCCGTGGTTGTGATGGC
>JAHIQC010000322.1 GCA_018902765.1 Actinomycetota bacterium
GGCTGACATCTCGAGGCTGAACACCCCGACCGTCGCACCTGACTTGGCCGCGTTGACAGCGATGTTGAGCGCGAGAGCTGTCTTTCCGACTGCGGGACGAGCCGCCAAGATGATCAGATCGGAGCGATGAAGCCCTGCGAGAAGCTCGTCGAGATCCTTGAAGCCGGTCGGGACGCCGGTGATCTTCTCCTGCCGCTCAAACAGCTCCTCGAGCTGCTTGAAGCTCTCCTCCAACAGTTCGTCGATCGGCTTGAAGTTCGACTTGATGCGCTCGTTGGTGACTTCAAAGATCAGCCGCTCGGCTTTGTCGATGACCTCATCAAGATCGTCAGGTGCCTGGTATCCCATAGAAACGATCTGCGTAGCCGCGCCGATAAGCGCCCGCAACATCGCGGTACGCTTCACGATCTCGCCGTAGCGACTGGCGTTGGCCGCCGTGGGCACGACTTGAGTGATGTCGATCAGATAGGTCTTGCCCCCGACCTGCTCAAGCTCCCCGGTAGATTCGAGCCGGTCCGCGACACTCACGTGGTCGACGGGCACGTTCGAGTTATACAGGTGTGCGATTGCGGCGAATATCTTCTGGTGAGCAGGGCGATAGAACTCCGTCGAGCCGAGCGAAGACAACGCGTTCTCAGCCGCTTCGTGCGACAGGAACATCGAGCCCAGAAGCGCCTGTTCCGCCTCGAGATTATGAGGCGGCACCTGCGCCACCGAGGTCACTCCATTCAGAGCCCTGTCGCGAATCGCGCTTTCAGACACCGTTCCTCCAGCTCTCGAACATGGTCCGCCGCAACGATGCGGGGTTCTTCCCGATTGTAGGCGGGGGCTGTGACATATTCGAGCCTGGCGTTGCAGTCATCCACAGGCGCGCGAGGCTATGACCTCAAGGTTCAGGGGTTATCCCGAGTATCCACAGATTGCGGCCGCAATACTCGCCCAAAACAGAAACGCCACCCGTGGACTCACGGATGGCGCTCCGGCTGAGCTTCGCGTGCGTGGCTTCGGTTACTCGGCCTCGGGGTTCTGTTCAACCTCTTCGACATCAGCCTCGTCGGCTTCGGCGTCAGCCTCAACCTCGACTACCTCGTCCACCATCGTCTCCTCGGCCTCTACGACCTCTTCGACGACATCCGGAACGACCGGAGCGCCTTCGGCGACGACGTTGACCATGATGGTCGCTTTGACCTCACGGTATACGTGAACCTGCACGGGGTGCAGGCCTGTCTCCTTGATGGTGCCATGGACGTCCATCTGCTTGCGATCGACAACTAGTTCGTACTGCTGAGCGATCGCGTCTTCGATCATCTGGCTCGTGATGGAGCCGTACAGACGACCTTCTTCGCCTACCTTGGCCTCGATGCGAACGACCTTGCCTTCAAGGCCGGCCGCGATGCTCGCGGCACCGTTGAGGCGAGTGGCCTCACGGTTGCGCACATTGTGCATGCGCTGCTCGAGCTGCTTGAGGTTCCCGCTGGTGGCCTCGATGGCCATCTTGCGCGCGAACAGGTAGTTCACGGCATAGCCGCGCGCGACGTCGATGACGTCGCCCTCGCCGCCCTTGCCTTTGACTTCCTGGGTGAGAATCACCTTCATTGCATACTCCCTTGAATCCGGGCCGGGTCTCCCCGGCTCGAGAAGTGCCTTATGACTTCTAGAGTCCTTCTGCGGGTCCTTCGATACCTTCGGATCCCATCCCACGGTCGAGCCGCCGGAAGTTGATCCAAAAGTCCAACAGGCCCGCCATACTGACTACCCACGTCGCTGCATCGACGAGCAATGCGACGGCCACACCGACGACCAGAGCCACGCGTCCGCTCCCACCCGCCCGCAGAAGAGCCGCCACGATGGCTAGGCCCTGTACGAGCAGTGCGACACGAACCACGAGCAACAGGTTCAATCCCATGATCATCAAAACGCCGTCCGAGCCACCCCAAACACGACCCGCAGCCAGGAGCAGCACTGCGGTGACGAGCGGCCAAAGCACGTGCGGACTAAGATCTGTACGATCCAGCTTTGGCACCGGCCGGATCACAGCGTCTGCCCGCCTGGCGGACCAGACGAGCGCGTACAGTGTGGGAACCACGACAGCGAACCCGAGCATGACGTACACAGCTGGCGCGAACTGGACCATGGTCTTGGTCAGTGCATCGACATCCATGCCGCTGAAAGCCCGGTTCCCAAGAACCGCCGTAGCCTGTGAAGCAGCCTCGTTCATATACTCTCGGATCGTGAGGCCGTTCAGGCGTGCGGTCATGTACTCCGCACCCGCCATTCCGACACCCAGCACAACTCCGAGCCAAACTCCGACCTGATACACGTCGGTGCGTCGCAGCC
>JAHIQC010000022.1 GCA_018902765.1 Actinomycetota bacterium
GTCGCTTTGCCCGCGGGCGTGGCGGAATTGGTAGACGCGCTGGATTTAGGATCCAGTGAGCTCGCTCGTGGAGGTTCGAGTCCTCTCGCCCGCACCATCATGTATCCGCAGTCGTATACGAACTGTATTTCGAGGAGGCACGTTGAAGACCACCGTTGAGAGGTTGGATCCGGCCAAGGTCCGCTTGACCGTGAATGTCCCCGCCGTTGAGGTGGATGAGGCGATAGCCGCTGCATACAAGCGCATCGCCAAGAAGGTCAAGATCCCCGGCTTTCGCGCCGGCAAGGCCCCCAAGCCTATGATCGACACGCATATCGGTCGCGAAGCTGTCATCGCAGACGCTCAGGACGAGCTGCTCAATGAAAGCTACGGCGCGGCCTTGGACGCCGAGGGCCTGCGCCCCTTGGGCCAGCCCGAGATCGGCGAGCTCGATCTCATGGAGGCTGGCAAGGACTTCGACTTCGTGGCCGAAGTGGAAGTTCGCCCCGAACTCACGCTCTCATCGACTGATGGGCTTTCGGTCAACGTATCGCCCGCAGTCGCCACCGACCGCGAGATCGATGCACAGATAGATGCCACGAGGGATCGCTTCGCGACTCTCGAGCCGGTCGAAGATCGTGGCGTGCAGGCAGACGATTTCGTTCTGATCTCGTTTGTCGGCACTGTGGGTGGCGACGCATACGATGGCAACGTCGTGGATCGTTACCTGTACGAGATGAACCGCGGCATGATGCCCGAGGAGTTCGACCAAGGCCTTGTGGGTCTGTCCGCCGGTGACGAGACCACCGTGACCTTCGATATCCCCGAAGGTTCGAGCAACCCCGATTTCGTGGGCAAAGTCGCCGAGTTCGAGATCACCGTGCACGAGATCAAGGCGAAGGTACTTCCCGAGATCGATGCTGATTTTGCATCCAACGTCGGCGGCTTTGACAGCGTCGAGGACATGCGCACCTCAGTGCGTGAGCAGATGGACCGCACCAAAGCTCTCGGTCACTCGCGAGAGGTCGAGCAGGCGGTTCGCGCGGCTCTCGCCACCCGCCTCGAGGGAGATGTTCCCGAGGTGATGGTGGAAAGTGCGAAGGGCCAGATGCTGCGCGACTTCGTGAACGGCCTTGAGTCCCGCGGTACTTCCATCCAGGACTACCTGCAGGCTACCGGTGGCACCATGGAGCTCCTCGAAAGCGGTATCGGTGAGCAGGCTGCGCAGTCGGTGCGCGAGGAGTTGGCACTGGAGTCGCTCTTCCGTCACCTAGGCTCCGAAATCACCGACGATGATCTGGACGCTGAGATCCGGATGCTTGCAAGCGATGCTTCCGCCGATCCTTCTGAGCTTCGCAAGAAGTGGGAGGAGTCCGGTGTGATTTCCGTGCTGAAGGAGCAGATCACGCACCGCAAGGCCATCGAGTGGCTCATGACCGACGGCAACGTCGTGATCAACGAGGTTCTGCCCGAAAGCGAGCAGGCCGCGGCGGGTACCGAGACCAAGAAGCCCGCGAAGTCCAAGAAGGCGGCCAAGCCCGCCAAGGACACGACCGAGGAGTAAGCATGGCCCACGAGCTCAACAACCTGATCATCCCAAGCGTCATCGAGCAGACTTCGCGCGGTGAGCGCTTCTACGACATCTACTCACGGCTGCTCAACGAGCGCGTGATCTTCCTCGGCCAGGCGATCGAGGATATCAACGCGAACATCGTCATAGCGCAGCTGCTGCACTTGGAAGCCGAGGACCCGGAGAAGGACATCCAGCTCTACATCAACTCACCGGGTGGTTCGGTCACCGACGGCATGGCGATCTACGACACCATGCAGTACATCAAGTGCGACGTGGCCACCATCTGCATCGGGCAGTGTGCCTCGATGGGCGCTGTCCTGCTTGCCGCAGGAGCCGCGGGTAAGCGCTCCGCGCTGCCTAACAGCCGTATTCTGATCCACCAGCCCTGGGGTGGCACCCAAGGTCAGGTCACGGACATCGAGATCCAGGCCAAAGAGATGCTGCGCATGCGCGCCGCACTCGACTCGGTGCTTGCCAAGCACACCGGTCAGACTTGCGAGAAGATCCACGCGGATACCGAGCGCGACAACATCATGACCGCCGAAGAAGCGAAGGCCTACGGTCTTGTAGACCACGTCTTCGTCAAGCGCGGGACGGAAGTGTAGGGAACTCATGGCACCGAAGTCCGAAGGATCCGAGCACCTCAAGTGCTCTTTTTGCGGAAAGGGCCAGCGCCAGGTCCGCAAGCTGATCGCGGGTCCGGGCGTGTACATCTGCGATGAGTGCATCGAGTTGTGCAACGACATAGTTGAAGACGAGCTCGCCGAGCCCACCACCATGCCCTTTACCGAGGATCTGCTTCCGACACCCGTCGAGATCTTCGAGGCGCTCAACGAGTACGTGGTAGGGCAGGAGAGGGCCAAGAAGGTTCTTTCGGTCGCCGTCTACAACCACTACAAGCGCGTCCGGGTCATGCCCGACACGGGCGAGAACGATGTGGAGCTGGCCAAGAGCAACATCATGATGCTGGGTCCCACGGGATGCGGCAAAACGCTGCTCGCGCAGACTCTGGCACGTGTGCTCAAAGTCCCGTTCGCCATCGCGGACGCCACGGCTCTCACTGAGGCTGGGTACGTCGGCGAAGATGTCGAGAACATCTTGCTCAAACTCATCACGGCTGCGGACTTCGACATAAAGAAGGCCGAACTCGGCATCATCTACATCGACGAGATCGACAAGATCGCGCGCAAGGCCGAGAACCTGTCGATCACGCGCGACGTGTCCGGCGAAGGCGTGCAGCAGGCGCTCCTCAAGATCCTCGAAGGCACCGAGGCCGCCGTGCCTCCCCAAGGCGGGCGCAAGCATCCTCAGCAGGAGCTGCTGCGCATCGATACCACGAACATCCTGTTCATCTTGGGTGGCGCATTCGTGGGCCTGGACAAGATCATCGCGGATCGCATCGGCAAGAAGGGCGTTGGTTTTGGCGCCGATCTGACCGATGCATCCAAGCACGACGCCGGCGTGCTCTTCGGCAATGTTCTGCCGGAGGACCTGCACAGGTTCGGCCTCATACCTGAGTTCGTCGGCCGGCTTCCGGTCATCACTCACGTCGAGGAACTTTCCGAGGA
>JAHIQC010000323.1 GCA_018902765.1 Actinomycetota bacterium
ATGAAGGGCACCACCCTGAACCAGATCTTCCAGTTCTGGTGGTTGTGGTTCGCGATGTTCCTCGTCGTTGCATTCGCATTCGGCCAGGGCTTCGATTACCCTGCGGAGCTCAAGACCGCGAGCGAGACCAAACTCACTGCGACCAAGACGATGACAGTCAAGGAACTGACAACCGTCGACGCAAAGACGGGCAAGGCGCCATTGGATAATGCAAGAGCGACAATGAGTGCTGAGTCCCTTGCAGAGGTCGAAACAGCAATCGCCGCAGGCGACGAGACCGTCAAGGTCAACGTCCTGCTCGCGCAGAAGAACAAGTTGCACACTACTCGCGACATGGTCTTTGGTGAGCCCGGGCATCGCTACAACACGTTCGATCAGTTCTCGATGGTGCTTGCACTCGTGCTTGGCACTGCGGGCCTTCCGCACATCCTGAACCGGTACTACACGAACCCCTCAGGTGCAGCGGCCCGACGCTCGACGTTCTGGGTGCTCATCTTCATTGGCACCTTCTACATCATGGCGCCGATTGCAGGACTTGCGGCTAGATCGCGAATCCTGGACGCGTTCATCAACGGCACGGCTCCGGCGAACGCCGCCTACGTCGACGGCATCCTCGTCAAGTCCGACGCACTCATGCCGGCCATCGGCCAGATTCTCGGCGGCGAGTGGCTGCTCGGTATCGTGGCGGCTGGAGCGTTTGCGGCCATGTTCTCCACCATCGGTGGTCTGCTGATCGCATCGGCATCCGCCGTGGGGCATGACGTCTACGAGAAGTACGTCAACCCGAACGCCACCGAGGCCAACCGCGTCGCGGTCGGCAAGGGCGCGGTCATCTTCTTCGCATCGCTTGCGTGGGTCGTTGGTTGGGCCATTCCGTACACCGGCTTGCAGAACGCCTACCCGGCACTTATCGCGATGATGGTCACCTGGGCGTTCGCCGTCGGTGCTTCTGCCTTCGTCCCCATGCTCCTCACGGGTATTTGGTGGAAGGGCACGACCGAGCGTGGCGCCATCTCGGGCATGCTCGTCGGGTTGATCGGCTCGATCGCTATCATCTTCATGAACATCTTCCAGCAGCTCAAGGTTCCCGCGTTCGCTGCGGACCAGGGTCTGGTCGGATTCGTATCGTCACTCACGTTCCCGGTGCTCTTCACGTTCCCGGCGGCCCTTCTGACCATCATCGTGGTCAGCAAGCTCGATGGGCAGCTTCCCAAGAACCTGGATGAGATCTGGATGCGTATTCACGGTACCGCCCATGAGCGTTACGAGCGTGAGCTCGGCCTGGACAAGGTCGGCGGCATGTTCGGCGGCGGCAAGTAGTACAAAAAGCTCCACCCCCTGGAGCTTTTTGGAATCCCGATCCCGACCCCTACGTCCCAGGGGTCGGGATCGGACCCCGAGGTAGACGCCACACGTCCCGGTGGCGTCTACCTCATTTTGTTGACCCGGAGCAGCGCTGACAGACCCTCACACCGAGGAACGCGGGTATTGAGAGACGTACGGCAACAGCTACGACAGCGCAGAGATGAGCGCCTCAGCGATGGCTTGGATGGAGTGCAGATCGTCGCTGGGCAGGTCAAGACGCATCACGCGTCTTCCGGTAGCTGCCAGGGTGACGAGGTCTCCCTCGGCTTGGGCCCGGAACAGCTGTGCGAGAGTGAATGTGCTACCCGGAATCGCCAGATTCGCGCGCTCGCGCGTGGTGATGAGAAGGAAAGCGCCGCTGTCCGGACCGCCCTTGTGGAGCTGCCCGGTCGAGTGCAGATACATTGGCCCGGTCTCGAAACACACAGCCACTTTGAGGCGCGACGACAGCTTCTCGAGCGCATGCTTGAGCATAGAGACCGCCGGGGAATCACTGGGCAGGTACGCCAGCACACCCAGATAATCACCCAGCTGGAGCGAAGCGACTAGGGGAGCCAGCGAGGTCGACAGGTCATGAGGAGCGGCAGCGCCTTCAAGGGCGCCGGCATACGTTGTCCATATGCCATCGAGATCCGCATTCGCCGATGGGACACGAGCTGTTCCGGCCAGAACGGCGTTCGTGGCAGCCTTTGCTTTGGCCACGTTCGGTTCGTCGAAGGGGTTGATGCCCAGCAAGTGGCCTGCGAGCGCGACCGCGTGTTCCCAGCGAACGAACTCCGCGCCGATCCCCAAAGGTTCGTCGAGCAGAATTTCATGCACTGGATGGCCTTCGGCGCGTGCGCCATCGGCGAATCGCGCGAGTACCGCATCCTGCGTCTCGCGCAAAACCAGAAGCGCTCTGTCCTGGCCATAGCCGGTCGGAGTGGTCGGCTCATAGTCGAGTACCGGTATCACACCCGTTCCCTGTTTGCCGGTCGACTCAGCAACGAGTTGCTCGACCCAAAGGCCGAAGGCCTCGTAGCGGCGCGAGGTTGCGAGGGTCAGTTTGTCGCGGCCCATCGCGTGCGAATCGACGATCCACGCTGCCAACGCGGCGGCAGGATTATCCTCGGCTGGGCTATGGCACGAGTCTTCCATCTCTCGTGCAAAGACGACCATTCTGCGGACATCGATTCCGCTCATCGCTGCGGGCGCGAGTCCGAACACCGAAAGCGCCGAGAAGCGGCCGCCAACGGTAGGCGGCGCGGACAGCGCGACGCGCATGAACTCGCGGGCGCGCATCTTTTCCAGTGGCGATCCTGGGTCGGTGATGGCGATGAAGTGCTTGCCAGCGGCGGGACGTTCCATCTCCTCTTCCATCCACGCGCGAAAGATCGCGTAGAGCGACAAAGGCTCGATGGTGGTCCCGGACTTACTGGAGAGTATGAAGAACGTGGTATTACGCGTCAGGGAATCGCGAAGTGCTCTGACCGCTGCGGGTGAAGTAGTGTCGAGCACGTGGAGCGCAGGTGCGCCCGGAGCGCTGCCGATCACCTGCTCCATCACGAGCGGCGCCAGCGACGAGCCGCCCATCCCCAGAAGGACGATATCGGTGGCGCCCTCCTGGGCGACTGCCACGGCGAGGTTCTCAACAAGCGTAAGACGACTTTCGGCTCTTTCGGCCAGGTCGGTCCAGCCGAGGCGCTGCATGATCGGCTGGCGAAGGTCGACATCCGACGAGAACAGCGTCGGGTCCCGGTCGACGAGTCGTCGCACCGCGTCCGCTTCGATGAGCCTTGCCAAAGAGTCCATGTATGCCTCCTGTGTGGGCGTGCTTCGAGTATAGCCGTCTCGCTAGCACCCGGTCTTGCACTCGATGCGCTCCGACTGTCGCCGTGACGATTCATCACAATGTGGGAATACGCAGAGTCGGAGGTGAGCATCATGAAGAAGCGTAGGGAACGCACTCGGATTCTCGCACTCATAGGAACGGTTCTGGTGGCCCTTCCGTTGCTTGCGCCATTCGTCTTCGGCTTGCTGCGCGTTGGCAGCCCTCGTGGGTTTGTGTTGGATTACTTGATGCCCTTTGAGGTCTATCCGGTCACACTCGTAGGGGTAGTGCTACTACTGTGGGCAACGATACGAGCACACGTGCGGAAAGGCGCCGCGACCGTGGCGGTCACCGGCATGATCGGGGGGCTGGTTCTGGGCAGCGTCGCCGCTGAGGCTACGGGTATCGCGCAATCGGTGGAGCGCCTCGAGGCGTGGAAGTACGCCCTGACGGGCGCGATGTTCGCGGTTTCTGTGCTCGCACAAATCGCGCTCGTCGCAGTGGGAGCCTTGCTCTCTCGTGACCTGGTCGAGGCTTCGGCAGACACTGCCCCGCCGGTGCCACGTGCGACAGGAGCTTGAGCCGCCCGCGTGATCGAACGCTTGGGCTAAAGACGCGCTACGAAGCTGGCCCGTCGTCTCCTGCCAATCCGGCCAGTTCCAGCGGCTCGACCTCGCGGGCTTCGGGCCGGCGTTCGAGGCGTGCCACGGCTAGCCCGCCTGCCACCACGAGTCCACCGCCGATAAGTGTCAGCGCAGTGAGTGCCTCGCCGAGGAACAGCGCCGCAAAGAGCACCGCACTGGCCGGCTCGACGTAGGTCAGTATCGCGGCATGGTCCGTGCGTACCCGTCGAAGGCCGCCGAGGAAGATGAAGCCGGCGATGGCAGTGTGCACGATTCCAAGCGTGATCAGCGCCACATAGGCGTTGCCCGAAGACGGCCCATCTCCTCGCGCGTATGCGGCCACCACGAAGGGCGCGAGCACAATCGACGCGACGCTGTACTCAACGAGCATGAGCGCGCCACTTGAGATGCCCAGCAGGATCTTCTTGCTGCGCAGCAACAGTGTGGCGTAGGTGAGTGCTGAGGCAAATGCGAGAAGCGCACCGATGAGCTTGGGGCCGGAGCCGAAGTCGAGGCCGTGCTGCGTGAGTATGACCACGATACCGCCCAGAGCCAGTGCGAGCGGTGCCAGAATACGGCGGTCGAATCTCTCTTGGGTCACGAAGGGCGCGAAGGCCGCCACGAACACCGGCCCCGTGTAGCCGAGGAGCTCTGCGGTCGCGACGTCGGTCATGTCGAGCGCTGTTAGGAAAAGGAACCAGTTGAGCGTGAGAATGAGGCCTTGGCCGATGACCTGTCGCCACTTGGCCGCAGGAAGCCCCCTAAGCTCACGCCAGTTGCCCGTCGCAAGCATGTATGCGCCGACGACGAGCGCAGCACACGCGACACGAAAGAAGACCTTTACGACCGACGCACCGTCGGCGGTTCTCAGCAGCAGCGGGATCGAGCCCCATATAAGGCCAGCGATCGCGACGCGAGCAAGGCCTACGAGGCGCTGACGGGGATCGGTATCGGAGTCTGAAGTCATAGAGGGGAGTCTACACGAGCTATCGGAAGCGGTGGCATCTCTGGGGCGCGCGCATTTGTTTGTAGTACGTGACATACATCAATGACATATGTCATGCGCTGGTGCTATGCTCGTCTCACCATGAAGAAGACCATGATGTATCTGCCGGAGGAGCTGCATCGCTACCTCGCCCGTGAGGCGGAGTCGCGCGGCACCTCGATGGCCGAGATTGCTCGCGAGGCAATCGCCGAGTATCGGACGGTACACACGGAGGAGCGGGCAGTCAGCGTCTCGGCGCTCGTCGGTTGCATCGAGGATGATCGGCCCGAAACGGATCTTGCCCTGCATGTTGATGATGGCCTGACCGAGTTCTTCGCGCCGGACGGCGCATGGGAGCGGGAGAATCGCCCGTGAGGGCCCTTGTGGACTCGAGCGTGCTCATCGCCGCTGCACGTCCGCGTGAGTCGCTGCACGCCACCGCGGCTGATGCGTTGCAGTCACATGCAGCTGGTGGAATAGGGGTTCCGGCGACCGTCCTCGGCGAAACCATGAGCTTCTTGGGTGCTCGTGTGGGAGTTGATGCCCAGCGTTCGTTCTGGGATGCGTTCTTGCGCTCAGGGATAGAGATCATCCAGGCCGATATCGAGCTTCTTGAGATAGCGCGCGAAATCGACCGACGGTATTCAGACGCCAAGTTCGGGTTCGCTGATTGCGCGCTACTGGCAGCGTGCGAGCGAGTACGATGCGCGCGCATCTTGAGTTTCGATTGTCGGCTTGCGAGCTATCGCCCGACCTTCGCGCCCGCGATCGAGCTTCTGCCCTAGCAGATCCTCGGCAGCTGCTCTCCGACGAGCATATCCATGATCCGCTTGGCGCCGAAGGAGGTCATGACGTAGACCTTGCCAGCCGAGCCTTCCGCAACTTCGCCCACGATGGCCGCATCCTCGCCATAAGGAGAGGCCTGCATGGCCGCCAGAGCGGCATCGGCTTGCGCGGCCGGAACGATCGCGACCATCTTGCCTTCGTTGGCGACCTGGTAGACGTCGTATCCGAGCATCTCGCTCGCGCCGCGCACCTGATCGTGCACCGGAACGTCGTTTTCTATGACCGTGATCGACGTGCCCGAGGCCATCGCCAGCTCGTTCAGGGTCGAGGCCAGTCCACCGCGGGTGGGGTCGCGAAAGCAGCGGGTATCAGGTGCGACATCGAGCACCGCGTTGATGAGGTGATTGAGCGGGGCCGCATCGGAC
>JAHIQC010000023.1 GCA_018902765.1 Actinomycetota bacterium
AAACGGTTTTGGTCATGCGGCGCCGACAAATGCCACGGTGTATCTGTACAACGACCCGAAGTGCCTGCGCTGCCATTCCGGCGAAGGCTTCCTCGAGCGAATCGGGGATCCTATCGTCCCGGCCGCGTTCGATGCGAACCGCGACAACGTCAAGTGGGGCATCACCTGCCAGGTCTGCCATTCAACGCATGATCCGGTGACCGGGTTGGGCCAGCGCACGTCGACCGATCCCGATGTGGGAGAGGTGGACTGCGGCGACTGTCACAACTGGCAGTTCGAAGTGCTCGACATGCAGATTCCGACCGATTCGGCCTTTGCAACCGGCTATGCCGGCCAGCGCGTTCGCCATCCGCAACGAGAGATGAACGCCGGCAGGGGGCTTTTCGGGGTACCGGACGCCGAGGAGTTCATGGTCGGAGTCGAGTGCGCCGAGTGCCACATGCCCGTTACCCGAGCGCAACGGCCCAGCCATCGCTTCCAAGTCATGCTTCCAGGTGATGCTGACAAGTGGGGCGTGATCAAGGGCGGCGATTCCTGTACGCCATGCCACCCGTCCCGCACGCGTATCCAGTTGCAGGACTCGATCGACGAGTGGCAGGACGAGACCCGCGACCTAGTGGCCGAAGCAACCTCGACCATGGACGCGGCCCGCCTTCGCGTTGGCTGGGCTGGGACGGAGACGACGTTCATTGCGACTACCTCAATAGACCCGCAGGTAATCGCGTACAAGAAGGCGTTCCACAACCGTGACTTCGTGCAAAACGACGCGACTCTCGGCGCACACAACCCGCCGTACGCTAAGGCGGGTCTCGAGTACTCGATCAGGGTCGCTCGTTCTATCGGCGGCGCGGTGGCGGTCAGCGCGGCGCCGGCAGCCACGTATGGAACGACTCTCGCCATCACCGGAACCGCGACACTCGGCGATGGGGGATTGCCAGCTGCGCAACGCATCGAGGTGCAGGCCAGACCGGTGGGCCAAAGCGAGTTCGTCACTTTCGCGCTGGCTGACACCAACGGACTCGGCGTCTTCACTGCCAGCTACAGACTGCTGGCCGACACCGAGCTTCGCGCCTTGTGGGTGTCGGACAGCGGAGTCAAGACTTCGGCGGTCCTGGACGTTACGGTCGGCGACTTCGGTGGCCTGATCCCTGTAGATCGCGCTGGCGGATCAGATCGGTATGCCACTGCGGTGAAGGCCTCGCAGGCAGTCTTTTCCTCCGGATCTGTCCAGAACGTCGTGCTCGCTTCGGGCATGAGTTTCCCCGACGCGCTGTCGGCCTCGGGTTTCGCGGGCGTCGCGGCGGCACCGCTGCTGCTCACCGCACGCGAAGCCCTGCCCACCTTCACGCTTGACGAGATCGATCGCGTTTCGACGGCCCCCGCCCACACAACCGTGTGGCTCATCGGCGGCACCAGCGCCATCGGTTCCCCCGTCGCGGACAGCCTCGATGCGGCGGGATACACGGTGCAAAGACTCGGCGGCACGAATCGCTACGACACGTCACGCCTTGTGGCCGAGCGGATCGCCCAGCTCGCGGGCCCCGGCTTCTCAGGCAGCGCTTTCATGGTCAATGGTCGCGCGTTCGCAGATGGTCTGGCTGTTGGTCCCGTCGCCTATGCGCGCGCGATGCCGGTGCTCCTGACCGAGCGCGATACGCTGCCTGCTGAGACCGCGGCCGCGATACTCGGAGCCGGGATCGACGAGATCTCAGTCGTCGGGGGAACGAACGCGGTGTCCCCAAACGTTCTCGCGGACCTAGGCCCGTCGGCCCTGCGCGTGGCCGCCGGAGCGGATCGCTACCAGACCGCGACCTTGTTCGCGCGATGGGCCACCGGCGAATCGCTGGCGGCGCCGTCTTGGGTGGGCCTTGCTAGCGGCATGAGCTTCCCTGATGCGCTCAGCGCAGGTGCCGTCATCGGCGCACGCGGCGGCGTGCTATTACTCACGCCTCCCACCGAGCTTGATGCGTCCGCATCGGCATTCATTGCCGAGAACCGTACCGACATCACGCGTGCTCTCGTGTTCGGCGGTCCCGCGGCCGTGAGCGATGCGGTTCGCTCCCGCCTCTACGAAGTACTCAACCCGTAATGGACCTCGCCGCACTCAAAAAAAAGCTCTCCACCCGCGAGGCGAAGCGCTGGATCATTGGCGTGGTCGCGGTGGCGATTGTGATCTTCTCGGCTGCATGGAACCCACCGGTGGGCAAAGTCCACAAATTCACCGAGGCCAGCGATTACAACATCAAGAAGGAATCCGGCTGTGTGAACTCTGGCGAGGGCTGTCACGGCACGGAAACCAAGTACGTGGACTTCAACGCATATCATCCCGATGCCAAATGCACGACGTGCCACGATTATCAGGGTGTGGGCTGCATCCCGTGCCACTCGCCCAACAACAACCATGAGTGCGCTACGTGCCATGACGGCACGATGGTCGGCGCCGAGGATCGGGTCAAGATCACCGACCCGTACCCGCGCGGCCATTACCGCGAGACGACCCACACGGCGACTGGCACCGACATGCAAAGGCCCGTGCTCGCGGCTTCGGACGGCAAGGCCAAGGCGCTGTGCAAGGACTGCCACGCGCGGGACCTTCGCAACTCGCACAAAGGCGTGCCGATCGTTGGGGGCAGCGAATACGGCACAGAGATCGGTTGCGGAGAGTGCCACAACGATGTGAGGGCGT
>JAHIQC010000324.1 GCA_018902765.1 Actinomycetota bacterium
GGTGCAGTGGGCGATGCGCTCATACTCGACGAGCGTTATCAGGATGCCGCGACTGCGATTTCCGGATCGGGTCCCGCGTATGTGGCCCTGTTCATCGACTCGCTCGCGAGAGCCGGCGTGCGTCAGGGCCTATCGCGGGACGTCGCAGAGCGGCTGGCCGTACAGACGGTTCGGGGCACAGCGGACTTGCTCGACGAGACGGGTATGCATCCTGAGCAGCTCGTGGACGGCGTTGCAAGTCCCGGGGGAACGACCATCGCGGCTATTGAGGCGCTGGAGGCCGGAGGCTTTCGCTCAGCGATAGCATCGGCTGTCGCTGCGGCCGTCAAACGCGCAAAGGAACTGGGTGCATAAACGATGTTGTCACTGATCGTCGCCAGAGCGATAAGCTTCTACGGGTTTCTCATCATCGGCTACGTGCTTCTGTCGTGGTTGCCTGCAACAGGCACGGTGTTTGAGATCCGCAGGACCCTCGGTATGTTCGTCGAGCCGTATCTCGGCTTGTTTCGCCGGATCGTGCCGAACATGGGGATGATTGATATATCGCCCATCATCGGGCTTCTTGTGCTTCAATTACTCGTTGCACCATTGCTGCTCACGCTGCTTAAGAGTATCGGATTGTAGGAAGGAAGCATTGATGAAGCTCACTCCGCTCGATATCCACCACAAGGAGTTCCGTCACTCGCTGCGCGGCTACAGCGAGGAAGAGGTGGATGGATTCCTCGACGAAGTTGCCGACGAGTTCGAGCGTCTCTTCAAGGAGAATATCGACCTGTCCGAGAAGCTCGAGATTGCGCGCGAGCAGGTTCGTACCTTCGATGCCCAGAAGGAGACGCTGCACAACACCATGGTCGCAGCGCAGCGTTCCGCCGAGGACATCATCGCGAAAGCTCGCGAACAGTCGCTCACGACAATGCGCGACGCCGAGCTCAAGGCCAAAGAGGTCATCCACAACGCCCTTACGCAGAAGCAGAAGGTCGCAGGTGAGCTCATAAGGATCAAGCAGGCCGAAGAGGACTTCCGCGCGCGCTTCAAGTCGATTCTTGAGACTCACATGCGGTCCGTGAGCGAGATCGTGCTGCCCGACGACGTGAGCGTGCTCATGGGCGAGACCGATTCAGGCATGGTTGGCGAGGTCGAGGTGACCCCGATGGAGGTTCCTGACATTCAGGCCACCCAGGTGATCCCCGTGGCGCCAGTAACCATGACCGAGCCGCCCGCAAGCGGTTTTGTGCAAAGCGTGACGCTCGGCGAAGTCGACGCGCCCGATCTCGGGCCCGAAGACCCCGATTTCTCACCGCCCAAGGAGTTCAAGCTCAGTTCCTTCGGTGATCTGGGCGAGCGCGACGATGACTTGGATATCGAGGAGATCGACTGATCGAACAGATCATGACCTCCTTGCGCATTGCATTACACGTCACCCCCAAGTCAGGCCGCGACGAAGTTGCGGGTTGGCGAGGGGGTGAGTTGTCTGTGAGGGTTACAGCCGCTCCGGAGGGCGGCAAAGCCACAGCCGCCGCGTGTGCGGTCCTCGCACGAGCGCTCGGGGTTCCCAAGAGCTCGGTGCAAGTCGTGCGCGGGGAGACCTCACGGCACAAGCAGGTTTTGATAGACGATGTGACCTCCGACGATGTGACTGCCGCGTTTGGCACGCCCGAAGGGACCCTGTTCTAACGATGGCCTCACGCATCGATCTGAGTGTCGCCAGGACCGAGCAAGGGCTGGGAGTCACGATGCCGCCGGGAGGAAACCGGTGGATCATCGGCCTCGGCTTGTTTGGTGGTATCCCCTGGCTTGTTGCCTTCGTGGCCGGCTCGATCGGCATCGCAATCCTCGCACCCCCTGAACTGCGTAGAACAGCGATACTCGGCGTAGTCGCCGTGAATCTACTCTTCTTCATCGTTCATGTTCTCGCCGTTGCGGGTATTTGGCTCGCCATCTACAACATGCGCGGCACGGAGACCCTCCTGATAGAGGCGGAGCGGTTCACCGTTGCGCGGACCGGGATGGGCATCACGGTACCGATGCGCCTTCGTAGGAGCCCTGACGCGCATTTCGCGCTGCTCGACACATCGATACCTCCTGGTAAGGGGCCGCATCCACGGCTCGAGGTGCGAAGCGCGGGTTCTGCGATGCGATTCGGCGCCGGGACAACGGATGCACAAGCACGCCAGATACTTGATGCGTGCGGTGATGAGTTGGGTTCGCCGACACAGCTCGGCTAGGATCCTCGGCACGCCTAGCCCTTTCGCTCATGTGCGTTGACCCTATCGATGCCCAGCGTTACCATCGCACGCACAGGCTTTGATGGGGACGAGTACGATCGATATGCGAACCCAGGCAGCGAGCGGGGACAGGTGCAAGCCCGCGGGTACACCGATCCGAACATCACCCTTGAGCCTCGGACCGAACGTTCGCGGGTCGCGCGCCACGAAGGTGCGCGAGTCTCGGGCAGGTAGGCTTCGACGGGTGCTCCCGTTACAGGGCGACCGAGTGGCGCGCAGTGGCAAGGGCGCAAGCTGGGTGGTACCGCGGAGTGCAGGCAAGGCGCGCTTCGTCCCGGCTACGTGGACGAGTGTGCCTTTTTTCGTGCCCGAAATCGGGCGTACGACCCAA
>JAHIQC010000325.1 GCA_018902765.1 Actinomycetota bacterium
AGGACCTCACGTTCCTGGAGGGCATTGATCTGGGCCGAAGAATTTGGACTTTGGACAATGCCATCTGGATTCTGCAGGGCAGGCACCGCGACATGGTCCAATTCGCTCCGTACATCTACGACATCCCACTTAAGGAGAGTCTCGTGGGTCCCTTCTACCCCATGGCGGGCAAGGTCGACGGCAAGTGGGCGTATATCAACACGTTGGGCCGCTCGATTGACCGCGACGGGTTCGAGGAGTGGAAGACGCACTTCTACAACCTCGAAGGATGGGACACCACCACCGGCTGGCCCACGCGTGACGTTCTCGAGGAGTTGGATATGGCAGACGTGGCCACGGTCCTCGAGGATGCGAAGAAGCTTGGAGGCATGTAATGGCCGAGTTCATCGCTTTCACACCTGCAACAGCTAGGCGTTTTCTGGCTGAGCAGTCATATGTAGATCGCATCCACGTGAGCCTCATGGGCAAACACGGCGGATTCCAGCCGGTGCCTGTGCTGTCGGCGGGCGAATTCGTGAAAGTGACCACTGGGCTCAACCCGGTCGTCTCTGCGGATGCCCTGGGAGAGTGGGTGGCCGAGAAGCTGGGCGACCCCGAGTTGGCCGACGCGATCCGCGCCGAGTGTGCCGAGGTTCCCTTGTTCGAGCAGGCGCGAGTAGCCTGCGGCCTGGTGACCAAACGGGTCGCCGAAGCCCAGGAAGTGCTGGGATAGCTGCCTAGTAGTGCGCTTGGATCGTAGTTTGCCGAGGACAGGCGGTCGACAGATCGTCCGGTCCCTAGGGATTGTTGCAAAGACAACTCAGCCCCGGTCACCGCGTCAGGTGGCCGGGGCTGCTGGTCACTATTTCGACCGTGCGGCCGCTTGAGGTGCTGCAGGCGTGGGTATCCATGTACTTCGCTCAGCGCTTCTTCTCCTAGGAGGAATCGACGCGCGCATGGTACTCTACCTGCATATATGTTCTCTGGGAGCTGGGGACTGTCCGAGCCCTCCAGTGAAACGTATGTCCGATACTTGTATTTGCCATTTGTAGCCATCGCACTAACGCACTGGAGGCGTGCCCGAGAGTGAACGCCGCTCGCAGTCGAAAGCTAGGCGCCATCGTCGCTTGCATGATAGCGATCATGGTTGTCTGCGCCGCAAGCGTGGCTGCCGCCGCGCCTCCCCACGTGCCGACGCAGCAGGACACGGACTCCTGCGCGATGTGTCACAGAAATCACTCCCCAGCCTCAGACGCCCAGCGAACTCAATTCGGCTCCGACGAGATGACAGGCAGCGCGCTGCTCTTGGGTATGGCCTTGGGCGAACAGGAACGGCCGATGTGCTATTCCTGCCACGGCGTCGATATGCTTGGGTCCATGATTGACGTTCAGGGCCCCTTCGAAGACAACGCGTCTTCGCATCCCGAGGGGAGTGGCACGGCTTTCGGCCCCACGGTCATCACCTGCAGCACATGTCACGACAGCCATGGTACCCAACGAATGCTATCGGGCGATCCGTACCCCGGTCTGCTCAGAAGGCTATCGCCCACGGATCCGACGCAGACAATCAACTCTGGCGACGAGTACTGTGCGACCTGTCACGTGATCCGCCCGAACAGTATGTGGAGTGGCTTGCCCATCTGGGACCAGACGGCTCATTCCAGACTGATAACGATATCGCCGACCGGTTCGGGCATCGTGTGCCAGGCCTGCCATGTTCCCCACGGATCGCCGATCGCACCTCTAGTCCGCGAGACGCTTGTCCCCCCATCTGTGCTGGCCACCTATACGGTCACAGGCAACGACCGTAGGCTTTGCCTCGGTTGTCATGCGGAGGCTAAGGATGTCTACGCAGGCCAAACGGTGTATGCGACGAGCACGCACGCAGCATCTCTGGAAACCGTCCCTGTCGCGGCGGAGTGGGCGAAGAACGATGAGTCAATGCGAGTCGGCGAATGCGATGTTTGCCACAACCCGATGGGCGACACGGACCCGGGTGGAGCGGTCATTCCCAAGCTTGTCCGGCGGCAGGAGAGCGACCTGTGTCTGCCATGCCACGACGGATCCAAGGGCGGCCTGGATATCGCCCAGTTCGAGTTCCCCGCCGCTGAGTCATCTCGAGCTGAAATCGCCATGGTGTGGGACCCTGAGCGGATTCCCGAAGTCTTCAGCTCGCTGTCGGCTTTTGCGGCAGAGACAACGGGGACCGTCCCCCGCGCACTGTTCGGGCCGCGCGAGTGGCCCATCGAAGCTGCTACAGGCAACGCGGCTTTCGGAAATATCGACGGCATCGGAACCTCCGAGTTGGTGGTCGCCGATATCGAAAACGACCGCCTCATGGTTTTTCGCCGAGACGCGATGAACGGGTTGGCTCGAACGGTCATCACTCTCCCAGCGGGCGTGAAGCCATCCTTCATTGCAATCGAAGACTATGTGGACGACCTGAGCCTGCGTCCCGAGATCGCGATAGTATCGCGCGATGTCGTGAGCCCATTCGCAAGCGTGCTGCGCCTGCTGAGATACAACAGCGGTACCTCGGCATACGATGTTGTTGACGGACCCTACGCCGTGGGCGATGACGTGACGGGGATCGCCTCGGGTGACGTCACCGGAACTGCTCTGCCGGACTTGGTCATCACGAGCGCCGGCAGCCAGGCGTTGCGCATCGCCACGAAGTCGATTCTGGGGCCCACAGAGATTGTAGTGAGCCCGGCCTATGCCACGCGAGCGGGGCCTCGGGGGCCGAGCGTTGGTGACGCGATATCGGCGCACGCGGGTACTGAGATCGTGGTCGCGAATTCCGGGGTGACCGCCAACACCATCAGCGTCTTCGATGGTTCGGGCCAGGAGCTTGACTCATACAACGCGACCGCTGCAGCGGGTGCCTCCGCATGGTATTCGCTCGTGGCCGATGTTATTCCCGAGGCTCAGTCTGCTGGCGCCGAGACGGTGATTGCGATGCGACATCCCACAGGGATGAGTTCAATCCTTGTCTACGGGAGAGCAGCGGGCCTTACAGGTCCCGCCCGGCATGACACCGGTACCAAGTACAACACCGCATCCTTGGCCTTCGGCGATGTCGATTACGACGGAAGCGACGAATTGGTCGCTGGCAACGCCGGCTACTGGGGTTTTGGTGTCGCGGGCGTGCTCGGCGTGGCGCCGAACGTTCAGGCCATCTCGTTCGGCGAGAGTGGAGCCGGAAGCGTGGCGAGCCAGACGGTAAGGGCCGGCGGCGCGGAGCTGGCGGGAGGCCAGCCGAGCCTCGTTGTTGCTGACTTCGGCCCGATCGGTCACAGCGGTCATCCCACCGACGGAGCCACCGGAGCCCACGTGTCCACGGAGACCGCCGGCTTCCAGCAGCACGCTGAGTGCGTCGATTGCCACAATCCGCATGCGGAACAGGTCACGACAAGCTACAGCCCTCCATTAGCGCCAGCGACCAATCGCGGCGCTTGGGGCGTCAAGCACTCTGTCGTGGGCACCGCCCCGTTGTCGTTCACGTTGCTCAAGGGTGTCACCTACGAGTACGAGCTTTGCTTCAAGTGCCAT
>JAHIQC010000326.1 GCA_018902765.1 Actinomycetota bacterium
CCTGTCGGCACTTTCGCGCCCAAGCTGCTTCTGGGCTTCGAGGAGATGGATGCCTGCCTGTCTCGAAACGGACATCACGCGGCCGGCCGCAAGGCGCTCCTTCGCGCGCGGTGCCGTCATGTGCGAAAGTAGTTAGTAATGGTCGACGTGGTTGAAAACGTTGACCAACTCCGATTGGACGCCAAACGTCCTTTACGAAGTCTGCTGGGATTACTCAGTCTGCGGCAGGGCAGATACCTCGTGGCCGCGTCCATCTTCATCGTCAAGGACAGCCCGCTGTGGTTGCTGCCCGTGATCACCAGTATGACGGTCGATCTGGTGGCCAATCACGCCCCTCCAGCGCGGCTGATCCCACTCGCAATCGCAGCGATACTCCTTCTCGGACAGAACTACCCCACCCACGTGCTCTTCACTCGTTTATACATGGGCGCAACGCGGGATCTGGGAGCGGTGCTGCGGCATACCCTCACACAGAGGGTTCAGGTCCTCAGCATCGGCTACCACGCCAGGTCCAACTCTTCCGTCGTTCAGACGAAACTCGTGCGCGATGTGGAGAACGTCGAGTTCATGCTCGGCCAGGCCGGTAACCCGGCAATGTCAGCTGTTGTCGTGTTCGCAGGAGCTGTAGTCACCACGGCGGTCATGGCGCCGGGCTTTCTCCCGATCTATGCTCTAGCGGTGCCATGCGGAGTGGCCATCTGGTGGCTCACCCGCAAGCGCGCCACACTGCGCAATGAGGTCTTCCGCCGCGAAGTGGAGCGGTTCGCCTCGCGCGTGGGGGAGATGGCTGCCCTGGTTCCGATCACTCGAGCTCACGCGCTCGAGCCGGTGGCCGAACGTCGCGTTGCCGAAGGAGTGGAGGGGCTGCGCAACGCCGGTCTGGACCTCGACATGCTCAACGGTCGCTTCACGTCCTTTAGCTGGGTAATCTTCCAGATCCTCAGCGTCGGCTGCCTGCTCGTCGCTGCCGCACTGTCTCTGAGCGGGTGGATGAGCATCACCCCCGGGCAAGTTGTACTGCTCGGCACATATTTCGCGACATTGACAGGCTCCGTGACCTCGATCCTCGCACTAGTGCCGATCGTCACGAAGGGGACCGAATCGATCAGGTCGATCGCCGAAGTGTTCGCAGAGCCAGACATTGAACGAAACGCCGGCAAGCCGACCCACTCGCCGCACGGTCGCATCAGCCTCGAGAACGTGCACTACACCTACCAGGGAGAGAAGGAGCCAGCTCTCTGTGGGATCTCACTGGACATCAGGGCGGGGGAGATGATCGCTTTCGTGGGACGCAGCGGTTCCGGGAAGTCCACCCTGCTCAACCTCGTCCTAGGTTTTGTACGCCCAACCGCCGGTCGATTGCTGTTCGACGGCATCAACGCTGAAGAGATCGACATGCGTTCCATACGCAGGCACGCCTCGGTCGTCCCACAGGAATCGGTCCTGTTTGAAGGCAGTATTGCCGACAATGTCGCCTACGGCCTTCCCGAAGTCACACCCTCTCGCCTAGCGCAAGCCCTTCACGATGCCAACGCCACCGACTTCGTCGATGCACTTCCACAAGGTATCGATACCATCGTAGGAGACCGGGGCTCAAGGCTTTCGGGAGGCCAACGGCAACGCATCTCCATTGCACGTGCCCTCATCCGCGACCCTCGCATCCTCTTACTGGATGAACCAACAAGCGCCCTCGACGGCGAATCCGAGCGCGCGGTCCAAGATGCGCTCAGCACGCTAATGCGAGACCGAACCACGCTCGTCGTTGCCCATCGGCTGTCCACCGTGCAGGCCGCCGATCGGATCGTTGTGCTCGAGCAGGGGCGGATCGTCGAAATGGGTACTCATGAAGAGCTGCAGCGACTCGGTGGCCTCTACTCGCGCCTCGCCACCCACTGAATACGACCGATCACGTTCACGATGAGCAACAGCTGATCTCCGACACAGCCTGTCAGGAAGGACGCCTTCACCCGGGATTGCCCATGCCCATGCTATTGTTAGTGAATGGTCACTAACAAACCGCTCATATCGCTCGTAGGCGCGACCGGTCACACGGCAGGCCTCATCCTCGATCACGGCACATCCCGCTTCGGTTTCCGCCTGATCGCACGAAACCCTGACAGGCTCGCCGAAGTAGCGGCACGCGTCGGCAACGGAACCAACTGGACGAGTGTGCGCGCGATCGACCGCGCCGAGATCGCCCGCGCGGTCGAGGGCAGCGCCATCGTGATCAACGTCGCCGGGCCGTTTGTCTCCACGGCCACCGTCGTTGCGGAGGCCGCGATGAGTGTGGGTGCCGCGTACATCGACATCTCCAACGAGCGCGCCGCGGTGCGCGCTGTGCTCGACCTGTCCGGCAGCGCCGAACGGGCGGCAGTCCCGTTGGTGCCGGCGTCCGGGTTCGGAACGGTAGCCACCGAGGGGCTCGCCGCCTGGGTCGCGGACGGCGAGCCTGTGCACAGCGTTGATGTCGCGCTGCTGCCCGATAACGAGGGTCGCACTGCCGGCGCGCTGGAGAGCGTGCTCCTCGGGTTCGCTTCGGGCGGCGCTCGGGTCACGGCCGGGCGCCTCCGGGAGCTGCCGCTCGGCGGGGGTGCTCGCCGGCTGAGCATCCCGGGCGGGAAGACGATCACCCTGGTACCCGCGAACCTCGGTGACCTTGCGTCGATTCCCTCCGGTTACGGAGCGTCGGAGGTGACGGCTTCGGTCGGCGTGGGCATGCCACCGTTCGCCGCCCGTGTGGTGCTGCCGATCATGTCCGGCGTGATGCGCTCCGACCGGCTGCGCCGCCGACTGCTCTCGAGGCCCTCGGCCGATCATCCCGTCGA
>JAHIQC010000327.1 GCA_018902765.1 Actinomycetota bacterium
AGTCGACACATGTGTTTCCACTCGCGGGCCGGTGCAGATGCGCCGGCCCGCGTGCTGTATTCTGGAGTTCGAATGCCATACGTATCTGATATCGAAGCGCTCCCGGTCATCGGTGCCAAGGACAAGCGCCTGGGCGGGGTGAACCACGTGCTCTTTCACCCCACAGAGCCTCGCGCCATCGGTATCGAGCTGCAGCCCCCCGCCATCGGGATGGTGGTGGAGCGCAAGCCGCGGTACCTGGCCCTCGATACGCTCGAGTGGAGCAAGCACTCACTCACGCTCAAGACGCCCAAGGTCGAATCGAACGCGGCATCGGCCAAGCGTCTCGGTATCGACTGGGAACTTTCGGTGATCTGGCGGTTCATGAAGGTCGTGACCGAGTCAGGCGAGTTCTTGGGTCTTGCTCGTGATCTGAGCTTCGACACGACTGACGGGCGGCTCCAAGAACTCAAACTCACGCGCGGAACCACGGCAGATGTGGCCATCGGCGCGCAGGTGATCGATGGCGGGCTCGTCTTGGGTTTCGACGGCGAGAATGTCCGAGTCACCAACGAGGCTGCCCAGGTCGACGCAGGCGGCGGCGTGGCGCGCCAGGCCGGTATGGGAGCTGCAATCGTCAAGATCGCTGCCGAGGAGACTGCCAAGCAGGCGCTCGGCGGTGCGGTCAACATCGCCCGCGCGGTGAAGAAGGTCGATGTCTCGGGCCACGCAGCCCGGGGCTGGAAGCGATTCAAGGACGGCTTCGATGAGGGATTCAAGAATGAGAAGTGAATCCGCGGCCATCATGGCTGGATCGATGATCCGATGACGCGCAAGCTGAGACCCCTTCTGCTCAAGGACTTCGACTCGCTGCCATGTGCATGTCCGGGCTGCGCCTTCTGGGAGTCGGACACCCCGCTTGAGGCCATGTGCGGCGCCGTATGCGACAAGGATCTTGCGACCTCGCGCTACGGCGAGATATCGCGCCAGTGGGGCGATTCAGGGCGTGTCGCGGTCGAGGACGATGAGATCCTCGGCTTCATCCGTTACGCCCCTCCCGGCTACTTCCCTCAGTCCCGCCATTTCGCCTCCGGGCCCCCGTCCCCCGATGCGGTGCTTCTGACCTGCATCCATATCCGGGACGACGCGAGACGCCATGGGCTCGGGAGCCTGCTTCTGCGCGCAGCCATGCGCGATCTTGTCAGCCGTGGGGAGCGCACCGTGCAGGCCTTCGCTGGTGCCGTGCCCGGTTCGGACATGGCGCTGCAACCCGTGATAGGAGTCGAATTCCTACTGCGAAACGGCTTCAATGTCGCGCGCCCGCATCCGAGTTACCCGCTCATGGAGCTCGATCTGAGGTCTATCGCGAAGTGGGCGGAGAACCTGGAGTCCGTTCTGCAATCCTTGCGGATACCCCTTCGCGCCCCGACCCCCATACCCACTCCTATGCGTATCAAGGAGCCACACCGATGAGTGATGCGACACCGAAGCGCAAACCCGGCTCGGCCGAGCGCGTCCGAATCTATCTCGAGGCGCACGGGCTCGCCGACGGCATCATCACCTCGGAACAGTCCACCAAGACCGCGCAGATGGCGGCAGACGCTGCCGGCTGTGAGCTCGGCCAGATCGTCAAATCGCTCGTGTTCGTGGTCGACGGTCGTCCGACACTCGCGCTTGTCGCAGGTGACCGCCGAGGAGACGACAAGGCTATAGCCAAGCTCGCCGGTGGAACCGAAGCGCGCTTCGCCGATGCGGAGACGGTCAGGCAGTCCACCGGGTATGCGATAGGCGGGGTGTCACCGTTCGACCTGCCCGAGGGGCTCCTTGTTCTCGCTGACGAGTCACTTTCCCGATTCGAGGACGTCTATCCCGCGGCGGGTACGCCGTCATCGATGGTGCGTGTGCGACTGGATCAATTGCTCGAGCTTTCCGGTGCCACCGTGGCACGGATATCGCACTAGGCAGACCATGAGCTCCTATCGCGTCGATCATGTGCCGGAGCACCGGCTCTCACACCTGCATCTCGTCACAGCCACTGTGCTGCTCGCCGCCTTGGTGGCAGTCGGCATCCCCTCGTTCTCACGCGTTGATATCACGGTGGACGGGGAGTCACGCACGCTTGCAAACGGAGCGACCGCGACCGACCTAATCAAGCGCGGCTGGGTGGCGCCCTCGGGCGACATTCTCGATACCGAGGGCGTAGTTGTTGTGCAAGGACGCGGGGCATCGGTGCGCATCATGCGCGGGGGAGCCAGGCTAAGGCCTCAAGACAGGCTCGCAGACGGCGATCGGATCATCACCCTCAAGGGACCCGATATCGTCGAGACCGAGGTGACCGAGGATCTGCCGATTCCGATAAGGGTCGAGTTCCAGGGCAAAGGCCCGCTCATGGCTCTCGTGAGCCCGGGTTCTGTGGGCATCGAACGCCAAGTCAAAGGTGAGTACTCCGGACGTGTGGAGACGACCACGGTCCTGCTCGAGGCTCAGCCGATGGTCATCAAGCGTTTCTCCCCGAGCAACGGCAGCAAGGTCGTTGCTCTGACTTTCGACGACGGGCCCTGGCCGCGCTACACCGAGGAAGTGCTTGCGGTGCTAGCCAAGGAGCAGGTGAAGGCCACCTTCTTCATGGTCGGACGACAGGTGTATCGCTACCCGACTCTGGTCAAGCGCATCCGTGATGAAGGCCATGCGCTCGGAAATCACACGCAGGGACACGCATACCTGTCCAAGGCGACCCCGGAAGCCGTGCGTGCGCAGATAGCCGATGGGCAGACCGCCATTCAAAAGACCGCCGGGGTCAAAGCCGGCTGGTTCCGGCCGCCAGGCGGAATCATGACGCCGATCGTTGGCCGCGAGGTCTCGCGCTACGGCCTACGCGTCGCGATGTGGACGGTGGATCCTCAGGACTGGAGGCGGCCGCCTGTGACCGCGATCGTTCAGCGTGTGATCACCTCGGTCAAGCCTGGCGCGGTGGTCCTCATGCACGACGGCGGGGGAGAGCGCGCGAACACCGTCGAGGCTCTCGGCCCGATCATTCGCGAGCTCAAGAAGCAGGGCTACACCTTCGTGACACTGGACGAACTGGCTCACTAGGGTCAGTCGCGCCACGCTGTCATAAGTGTTCGGGTCGGCGTGACGATCGCGTCTACCCGCTGATCGTGGGCCTGCGTAGGGACCACGTCTACCAGCTGTTCGTCGAATGCCAAGGCTATGCGGAACGCATGGGGCATCGTGGCCAGCAAGCGATCATAGTACCCGCCACCGAATCCCAGCCTCGCGCCGGTCGCGTCAAACGCGACTCCCGGAACGATCACGAGATCGATTCCGTCAGACGCGACCTGAGGCGTCGTCGCCGTTGGCTGGCGCAATCCAAAGGGGCCGCCCTCAAGCTCAGCGTCGAGCGAGCATGCGTGCAACGTGAGCGAGTCCGCGCTGGCGATTCTGGGCAGGCAGATCTCGACGCCTGCCGCTCGCAGTGTTGTGAGCAGCAGGGCGAGGTCGAGTTCCTCGGGGGCGGCTGCAAAGCCAAGTGCGCGGACCGCGCGAGCCACCTGCGTAAGCTCAAAGGCGCGCTTGCATGCGGCTGCGGACAGCGTGGCGCGCACGTCGTCGGGGATGGACTGGCGCGCGGTTCTCGCAATCGCGCGGATTCTTGCCTTGTCAGCCGCCTCGCTCATGTCACAGCCCGAACAGGGTCATGAACAGCAATGCGACGGTCAGGGCGATGACCACGATGATCGTCGTCCACGACATGATGTTGTAGATCGGCCCGTTGGCGTAGCTGCCCATTATGTGTCG
>JAHIQC010000328.1 GCA_018902765.1 Actinomycetota bacterium
AGGTGTTCGAGCTCGGCGGCATCGAGGATCTGGCGCGCGACATTGAGGCCAACGGGCTGGCGCACTACCCCGTGGTGCGTGCGCACCCAGAGTTCGAGGACGAGTACATGATTGTGGCCGGGCATCGCCGACATGCGGCGCTCTCGCTGCTCGTCGAGCAGGGTCATGGCGCGCGCTTCGGTCAGGTGGCCTGCCATCTCGTGCCCTCCGATGAGCTGGACTCCGGCGTGCTCATGCTCACCACCAACGTTCGGCAGCGCGACCTCTCCACGCTGGAACGCATCCACACAATCACCTTTGCCGAGAGCCTTGTCGCCGAACTGCGCGAGGCGGGGCGGCTTGAAGCGGGGACGACGACGGACGGCAAGATCGCCGAGCTCGTCAATCTGGCGCCGCGCACGGTGGCCTACTACCGGTCGCTGACCAAGCTCGACGAGGGTCTTCGCGCCATGCTCGACGAGCGCCGCATCACGTTCACGGCGGCACGCGAGCTCGCACAGCAGCCCATCGATGTCCAAGAACGTGTGTTGGCGCAGATCGAGGTGGGGGAGGACGGCGCGCTGAGTGGCGCACAGGTCGCCGCGCTGACGGAGTCAGCCACCGCCAAGGAGCCGTCGGCGCCCAAGGTTCCCGATGCGGGCATTCTCGTCAGCGCGCTCGAGCGCGCTGCCAGCAAGATGCTGCGTTTCGATGCCGCCACGCCCGCCGAGCTGGACGCGTTCACGCCGCGCATCGCCGCGGTCGCCGAACTCCTGGACGCCATCACCGCCAAGAGAGGGGTCTAGCACCATGGCTGAAGCATGGATCATCACCTGCGACGAGCGCCGGGCCGGAGCGCTCACGACCGGTACGCTTGAGGCCGGCGTCGTGCTCGCCGGAACGACCATCGCCAACGTGGGCACGCTGAAAGACGCGGGCGGCACTGCGGCAAACGCCGGGGTGAACGTGCTGGTACTTGATGCGGCGAGCAGCCCGTCAGAGGCCGCGGTGCGCTCGACGATCGCGGCCGTGCGGCTGGTCCGCGGCGATGCCGTACGCATACTGCTCGTCGTCGATGAGTTCACGCGTCCTGGCGAGCCCCTTGTCATCTCGGCGCTGAACGACGGGGTCAGAGACATCGTGGCCGCGTCGCCGAGCGAGCTTGCAGCCACGCTCGCGATGGTGCTCTCGACCGAGACCAGCTACGCCGACGCGATGCGGTGGCGAGGCGAGGAGGCGCCGGATCCCGTTAGGGGCGGCTTCGCGTGGCCGACGGCATCGGTCAAGCCACAGGTCGTGGAGCGCGTCGTGGAGGTCGAGCGCGTCAAGTGGGTTGGTACTCCGGTCGTGACCGTCGCCGGGGCACAGCGCCGCGTGGGCACGACGCACCTTGCGCTGTCTCTCGGCCGCGTGCTGCAAGCCCAAGGGCTGCGAGCAGCGGTGATCGTACCGGCGGTCACGCTGGCGGCGCTGGGCGACACCTACGAGCTCGACTTCGACGGGCTTGGCCGAGGACAGCGCGTCGACTTCGATGGCTTGATGCTCGCGACGGACGTGACGCCGGGGGACCTGGCCGACGCAGAGGTCGTCGTGTGGGACACCGGCGTCTACGAGGACTCTGTCGATGTCTTCAAGCTCGGGGCGGTGCGATGCCTTGTGTTCGGCGGGTGCGAGTGGGAGCTCGGCCCGATAAGCGCGATCGTCAGCAACGAGCCCGAGGATGTGGTCGCCGGCTTCACGTACTGCGTGACGCTCGCGACCGAGAACGATTTCGCGATGTGTGTCGAGGATCTGGCGGGCCTGTCGTGTGTGCAGGTCGCCTTCCCGAGCGACTGGAAGGACGGCGCCGGGAGAGCGGACCTGGCTGGGATCGTCTCCGCGATCGGGCGGGAGGCCTAGCGATGCTCCCCACCCGCCGTCCGCGTCTGGTGGCGCAGCGCCGCGACGAGGAGGCTCGCGCGGCACGTGCCACCGAAGAGCAGCGAGCACGCGTGCTCGAGGCGCGCAGGGCCGCAGAGGCAATCGAGCGCGACCGCGCCCGCAAACGCAGAGCGGCCAGCCCGCTCGCGCGGGCCATTGAGACTGCCGGCGGCTGGATTCTGTCGATCCTCGGCGCGCTCGCCGTCTCGCTCGTGCTCACCTGGCTTCTTCGCCACCCACAAGCGCTCGACTCGCTGACCAGCGCGGTGCGGTCGATCCTGCGCGTCAAGTAGGGCACCGCGTGGGTGCGCCAAGGGTCGCTGAGCACAAAGTCAGAGACGCTCGGAGCGTTGACGTACGATTCCGCTCCGAACGGTGGGGTTGAGCTTGCGAAGACAGGGGACGACGTGGATATCAAGCGCATCATCAGGGGGGCGCTCGGCCTATTGTCCGTGGCTGCACTCGTCTTCCCGCCCGCTTCCGCGATCGCGGCCAGCAGCATTGCCACAAGGCACGCCACCGGTCTTTCCGCCGAGAACAACTCGGTCTTCCCGATGACGATCGTCGTCGACGGGCGGGAACTCGCAAGGACGCGAGTCGTCTGGTCGCATGCGAAGCAGACTGGGCGCAAGTCGAGCTACGCCATCACCTACTCGTTCGGCAGTCAGGTCCAGGGTGTCAAAGCACCTTCCGCTGTCCGGGCGCTCTACTACGACCGGACCACGAGCACCAACATCCTTGCCCGCCTGTCCCTGATCCGGCAGATCAGCCAGCCGTCGACACCGGCGACCGAGACCGAGCGCTTCTTCCACGTGAGCACGTATCCCGACGTGTACCCGCTCTTCGCAGGCGCACGTCTGCCCTACGCCGCGGATGCTCCGGCTTTCACTGGCGAGGGCGTCAGCGATGCCCTTCTTGCCAGCATGTACTACGACGCGTCGGTCTACTCGGTCGTCGCGAGCCGGTGGGACGGCCCGCAGACCTCGAACGCAAACGGATACGGCAGGTGGGCGGTCTACACGCTCCGCCGCGCAGGGACGACCAATAGCGCCATCTACGGCGGTGACGTGTC
>JAHIQC010000329.1 GCA_018902765.1 Actinomycetota bacterium
CGTCCTGACCTATTGTGGCCGCGCCGGCATCATGCAAACGCTTCAGCCCCTCCGCACCGTCAGCCCCCATGCCGGTGAGGATGACCCCCACGGCACTGCGCGAGAAGCTGTTCGCCACAGATATGAAGAGTGTGTCTGCACACGGGATGTACAGCTGCCCGGCCTGCGGAGCCGAGAAGCGCATGGTGTAGCCATCCATCTCCAGGTTCGAGCCGGTGGGAGCAAGGTAGGCGCAGCCGGGTTCTGCGATCTGGCCGTCAACCGCCTCAAGCACCTGAATGGCACATCCGGAGTCCAGCCAGCCCACAAGCCCGGGAATGAAGCCTTCGGCGATGTGTTGCGCGATGACGATCGGAACCGGGAACTCCTTGGGCAAGCGACCGAGCACGTTCAGTAGCGCACTCGGACCGCCGGTCGACGAGCCGATCGCAATGATTGATCGGACTCCCAACCGACCCGCATGTCTAACAGTCGTACCGGCCGGCTCGACAATGGCCCGCCTTCTGCCTTTGATGTGAGTGATGACGCTCACCCGGGAGAGCAGCTTGACCTTGCGAATAACATCGCGACCGATACGCTCCAAGTCAGCCCAGTCTCGCGGCTCCGGCTTCTTGATCACCTCGAGGGCGCCCATTTGCAAAGCGTCAAAGGCGCGCCCCATTCCCTCACCGTATACAGACGAGGAGACGACGAGTATCGGCGTCGGGTGATACGCCATGATTTGCTCGGTCGCCAAAAGACCATCCATCCGTGGCATATGGATGTCCATGGTGACAAGGTCGGGTTTCAGCTGTGCAACCGCATCGACCGCCTCTTGGCCGTCGCGAGCGACTCCGACCACCTCTATCGAGGAATCAGTCGCTAGAATCTGTGTGAGCATCTCACGCGCAACGAGCGAATCGTCGACGATAAGCACGCGAATGCGACCCGATACGGGCACGCGACCTCCGAAGATCAGCGGATCAAGCGCTCGACTGTGTCAAGCAGCGTGTCCTGGTTGAATACGGACTTGGTGATGTATGCATCAGCGCCGGCGTCGATACCCTCGGCCTTCTCCTCATCGCGCTCCAAGGAGGTGACGATGATGACCGGGATATCCCGCAATCCAGCGTCGGACTTGATCGCTCTGGTTAGTTCAAAGCCGGTCATATTGGGCATCTGGACATCGGAGACGACCGCATCCACTTCGAGGCCCTCCCGAAGCTTAGCGAGACCCATCGCCCCGTCCATGGCAACCTCGACCTCATAACCTGCGGCCTCGAAGATCGAACGCTCGAGCTCACGGGTTGTGAACGAATCCTCACAGATGAGTATCTTACGCGGGCCGGAGCGCTCCTTGACGGCCACCTGACCGCCGGTCCTTTGGCCCGCCCTGTGCCGCGCGTTAGTCATGAGGTCCGGGATGTTGAGAATCGGCACGACCTCGCCGGCTCCCAGAATCGTGACTCCGGCGACGTTGTCTACCTTGAGAAGATGCGTGCCCAGTGGCTTGATGACGATCTGCTGTTCACCCACAAGGGCATCCACCATGAATCCCATGCGGTGCCCAGAGAAGCTGATGGTGGCGATGGGAATCTTGGCTCCCTCGTTTGGAGAGTGAGTCACACCCAAGATGTCGCCGAGCGGAACCAACGGGATGGTCCTGCGTTGGCGCCTGATCACCTCGCGACCCTCGACCTTCATGATCTCGGTCGGATCGATGCGCATCGTCTCATCGATGGATGCTGTGGGCATGGCGTAAACCTGATCCCCCACACGCAACATGAGCGCCCGGATAATGGCCAAAGTCAGCGGTATCGTCAGGCGGAAGGACGAGCCTTTTCCAAGCTCACTTTGAACATCGAGCGAGCCTTTGAGCTTCTCGACAATAAACTCCCTGACGACATCCATGCCGACACCGCGGCCTGAGATCTCGGTAATGATTGCGTTGGTCGAGAAGCCCTTCTCAAAGATCAGATAAATGGCCTCGCGAGGTGACATCGAATTGGCTTCTGCCTCGGAGATATAGCCTTTGCGTACAGCCGCCGCCTTGACTCGCTCAGGATCGATGCCTGCCCCATCATCAGATACCTCGATGACTATGTGGTCGCCCTCTTGTCTTGCCGCCATGCGTATGGTGCCGCTCGGGCACTTGCCGGCAGCAATGCGCTCCTCGGGCGACTCGATGCCGTGGTCGACGGCGTTGCGCATGATGTGCACGAGCGGGTCATTGATCTCCTCGAGCACTTTCTTGTCCAGCTCGGTGTCGCCGCCCTCCATCACGAGCTCGACGTCCTTCTTGAATGAGTGCGCCAAGTCACGTACTGCGCGAGGAAACGCCTGGAACACGGTCGACACCGGCAGCATGCGCAAACGCATGCCCTGCTCCTGAAGATCGGTGATGACCACGGATGTGCGTGAGACGTCATCGCCGTACTGCTTCAGCAAAGCGACCTCTCCCCGCCTGCGGTCCAGAAGCAAGCCGTCAACAACGCTGACTTCGTCCATGATCGAGGACATGAGAGTCGCATCGTCCAGCAAAGCAGTGTTGAGCTGGGACTTGAGCCGCGACCAGGCCTGCCACACGTCAGTCATCTCACCGACTCCGGTGCGCAGCTCGAGCAGGCGTTGCTCATCTTTGATCTGGCCGATCACGACCTC
>JAHIQC010000330.1 GCA_018902765.1 Actinomycetota bacterium
CCAGGCCGACCACCACCTGCCACGTGCGGGAAATGTCAAAGATCATCTGAACGATGGACTGAAATCCGCTCACATGAACGTTGCCGATCCGATCCATACCGATCTTGAGCAGCACCTGCCCAACCACGGCGATAGCGATACTCATGGAAACAGCGATGAGTGCTTCCGAAGCGACCTTGTTCAATTCACTGCCCTGCCGACGTGGGATTGTCCGCGACGGACCGCGGGACAACTCAGCCTATGGAATGCCCCGCGGACTGTCAACCGACCGCACGCTCGCTTGTAAGCGCACGATTCAAGGCATTTAGGGACGGTGACGCTAGAATGACCTCCTCCCTCTCGGGAAGAAGTTCATGCCCTCATGGGAGCAACCCCTGAAACAACCCGCCTTCAGGACGGGTAGACTCAACCATATGAGACTCGAATCGCAATCTCCCGAATCCGCCGCTACCCGGTTTGCGCAGCGCGTAGAGCGCGCCAACCCCACCGCGACGAGCGCAGCGTCGCTCAACACCCTCATGATCAACATCGGATTGCGCTGCGACATGGCCTGCGCGCACTGCCACCAGTCATCCTCTCCGGTCCGCCCCGAGAACATGTCACGCGAAACGATGCTCGACTCGATGCGGCTTGCCGACATCCTGCGTCCGGCACTGCTCGATATCACAGGCGGCGAGCCCACGCTGTGGGAGCACCTTCCTGAGATGGTTGGCATCGCCCGTGGGGCAGATCGCCCGATGCGCATTCGCACCAACCTCGTCGCACTTGCGCGACCACAGAGCGCGGGGTTGCCCTCGCTCCTTGCAAGACAAGGCGTGTCCTTGCTCGCGTCGCTCCCCGGTGTGACCGCTGCGGATGTCGCCGAACAGCGAGGTGCGGCATTCGCCCCCTCGCTTGCAGTCCTGCGCCTGCTCGCAACGTTGGGATACGCCAATGGCGACCCTTCGCTCCGCCTCGACCTCGCGTACAACCCGCCGCTTGGAGAGCTGCCCCGGCCCACGACCGAGATCGCCGAGGAGTTCCGCCTGGCACTTGAGCCGCTGGGGGTGCGTTTCAACGATCTGTTGGTGATCGCGAACGTGCCAGCCGGGCGGTTCGCCCACCGCCTCAAGCTGCGCGGCGAATACGACGCGCACATCTCTCGGCTCGACGACGCCTTCAACCCGGACATCCTCGGCGAACTGAGCTGCCGTCACGGCATCGAGATCGCATGGGACGGTGGCTTTGCCGACTGCGACTTCAACCTGGGCGCGGGACTGCGGGTCGTCGATGGGCCGCGGGATCTCTTCGCGGCGCTCGGGATTGCGGATTCGGGGGGCGACATTCACGCCGCTCTCGCGACGCGTCGGATCGCCTTCGGACCCCACTGCTTCGCCTGCACGGTCGGTGCCGGATCCGGTTGAAATGGTGCTCTGTCGTGACCCGGTCGGGTCGACCAAACCGCATCTGCATCCTCACCCGTTCTCCTCGGCTTGGGCAAGTGAAGACGCGCCTGAGTCCACCGCTTTCGGCCGAAGAAACGCTCGTACTGCATGAGCGCCTCACCCTGCAGACGCTTCGAAGTGCACATGCGCTCGTGGCGACCGGTGAGGCCAGCGTCGAGGTCAGCATCGATGCGGGTTCGGCTACAGCCGCCCGAAGGTGGCTCGGATACCGGGACATCGCGTACCGGCGGCAGGGCGAGGGCGATCTTGGCGCTCGGATCGGCGAGACCTTCGCACGCGCGTTCGGCCGCGGCGCGCAACGGGTGCTCGTCATCGGGAGCGACTGCCCAAGGCTTTCAGCCGTGCATCTGCGCGAGGCGTTCGAGCGCCTGAGTGACGCCGACCTGGTGCTGGGACCTGCGACCGATGGCGGCTACTACCTGATCGGGCTGAACCACGAACCCGCTGCTCGGGCGCTGCCCGCAATCCTCTCGGAGGTGCCGTGGGGAACCGGCGACGTGCTTGCGCGGACTCTCGATCTCGCGCAATCTGCGCAGCTGCGGACCGTGTTGCTCGAACGGCTGCCGGATGTGGATCGCCCCGAAGACCTGCAGGACGCCGAACGCGCCCTTGCCCGGGGCCGCCTAACCGGTGACTCCACTGTGTCCGTGGTCATCCCGACGCTGAACGATGCGGAACTCGTAGCGGCAGCCGTGGCAAGCGCCCGCGCCGAAGGCGCTGCGGAGATACTCGTGGTCGACGGAGGTTCGGACGACGCAACGTGCGCGGTCGCTGCGGCAGCGGGCGCGCGAGTGCTAAAGAGCGCCGCAAGACGCGCCCGGCAGATGAACAACGGTGCGGCGGCTGCCAGCGGGGACGTGCTGCTGTTCCTCCACGCAGACACCGTGTTGCCCAAGGGGGCCTGCTCGCTAGCGGCGCGCGCATTGGCGGACCCGCTCACCGTCGCCGGCGGCTTCTCCTTCGAGGTTCCCGCACACGCACGCCACTCCGCACTGATCTCGAGGGTCGGAAGACTCCGGAGCAGACTCGGAGGTCTGCCATGGGGCGACCAAGCGCTGTTCGTGGCTCGCAGCACGTTTCGGGAGCTTGGCGGCTTCCCCGACCAGCCGACCATGGAAGACTACGAGTTCGCGGAACGCTTGGGCCGCTTGGGCCGCGTAGTGACCCTGCCCGAGCGTGCGACCACATCCGCGCGATCATGGGAAGACCACGGACTTCTCGTGCCGACTCTGACCAACCTCGCGGTGATAGCGATGTACGAGATCGGCGCGGATCCCGCGCGTATCTCGGCCTGGAGGCGCCGGATCGCGCGATAGGACCGCTCGGCGCCGGCGCGGGTCGCGCTTATCGCTTGAGCTGCCCCGTCCACGCCGATGTCCCGCCGCCAACGTTTGCGACGTTCGAGAAACCGTACTTCGTGAGCTGCTTTGTCGCCTTCACGCTGCGGTGGCCGCTCTGGCAGATAACGTAGGTCTCTGCCGAAGCGTCGAACTCGCTCGCTCGTGCTCGGATCTCGCCGAGGGGTACGTTCACGGCGCGGGGCACATGGCCCGCAACGAACTCATGGGGCTCGCGGACGTCGATGAGCACCACAGGGGCCGCAGCGATTCTCTCGGCCAGTTCGGCAGTCGTGATCGTCTTGATACGCGGTCCAAAGAACACCTGGGGGTCTCCCGCTCCTAGATGATTTCGGCGCGTCGCCACAGCCCAGCAGCCAGCGCGAGCGCCGGCAAGTACCAGGCGAAACCGCCGGTGAAGTGCTTGGCGACATCCTTACGCAGAAACGTGTACAGCGTGTCCCCCGGAGCAAACGTCTCCACGATGATCCACGCGACCATCGCCGCAACAACGAGCAGCACCGCCATTTGGATCAGGCCGGACACACTGATGCCCTCGCGGATCCTGCTCACAAACGACACTACCATCGGGGCGGCAACGAGCACCAGTGCAGCCACGAAAAGCGGCGTCAGCGAGGCGGAGTAGTGAGGCATCACCCAGAAGCTCAATGGCAGAATGATGACGATCATGGCCAAGAACAGCAGCGTGACGCCGGTGAGCAAAGTCAGCGGTGCGAGCACGGCGCTGCGCCTGAGCACGGTGCGCATACTGCCGGGCGAATCAATCGCGAACACGATGGCCGGACCGAGCATGAACGGCGCGGCGATGAGTGCGAGATAGACCGGGGAGTACATGACGATCGAGAGTCTGTCGATCGTGAACAATCCGGCGACCAGGAGCAGCGCGGTGAACGCGTAGGTCATGCCATAGGTATCGAGCATGCTCGGCGTCGCGACCGTGGTTGTGGGCTTCAATCCGGCTCCCCTCGAAGGCTTGGGTCGGGATGACTGTACGCTGTCACCGGGCGGGCAACCATGACTTTCGTCAAGTGACCGCACATACGGTCGCCGCGCCCTTGGTCGAACGCGACCGCAACGTCGCGTCACGCTAGAATAGGGACGCACCCACCTGCCGAGGAGTCCCGTGGAACAGCCGCTGATCCTGGATCGGTACCGCCCGTTGGCCGACCTGGCCCAAGGCGGCTTTGGCCAGGTCGTGCTCGCGTACGACACGCGCATGCAGCGTCGAGTTGCCATCAAGCGACTCCCGGTCGCGGAGGGCCCCGGCATGACTGCGGCCACAACTGCGGGCCTTGCAGAGGCGCGCACCGCCGCGTTGCTCAATCATCCCAACATCGTCACCGTCCACGAGTGGGACACCGACGCCGACGAGGCGTTTCTGATAATGGAGTACATCGATGGCGCGTCTGTCGCCGATATCCTAGATGCGCGCGGGGCACTCAATCGAGACGAGGCCGCAGCGGTCGTAGAGGGATGCGCGGCTGCATTGACCTACGCTCACGAGAACGGTGTCCTTCACCTGGACATCAAGCCCGAGAACGTCCTTCTCACCCGAGACGGGCGCGTCAAAGTCACCGACTTCGGCATATCGGCACTCTCAACAGCCACCGGGCACGGACCGGCGGCCGGCGGCACTCTCGGCTACATGCCACTCGAACAGCTTCGTGAGCATGAGGTCGACGAGCGGACGGACGTCTGGGCCCTGGCTGCTCTCGCATTCGAGTTGCTCACCGACGCGAACCCCTTCTCCGCACAAAGCATCGAGGCTTCGATCTTCAAGGTTGACGTTCTGGATCTCCCGCTCGTGAGCGAGTTTGATGCGACCTTGCCTCGCGCCTTGGATGACATTCTCGTCGCGGCCTTGGCCCCGGACGCACAAGACAGATATCCGTCGATCGCCGCGTTCGCCTCGGCGATCATGCCCCATCTTGGCAACAGCACCTACGGCCATGAGTATCTGGCCGAATACCTTGAATCCGAGTTCCCAACGGAGTCTGACGACAACACTGTTGACTGGGATCGCATCGGTCTATGGGACAGGATGCCAAGGATCGGCCGACTGATCGCGCCGCTGATGGGGGCCGTCGTCGGAGCCTGGCTCGCGTTCTTCGGGCTCTCCTCGGTATCGGTTGACCGGACACCTGCATTGGCGGCCGCGGGACTTGTGGCGCTCGCAGGGCTGCTGGCCCCCGGTCTGGGTTCGCTTCTGGGGCTCGTCCTGTTCTTGGGTGCGATGGCCATCGCCGGGTGGTGGCCGATGGCGGTGGCGCTGGGCCTCACGGGGTCGCTGGTCTGGTGGTTCGCGGGGCGCACCGATGCCGGTTTCGCCGGCGCGTTGATGGGCCCGGCGCTCGGCGTGGCCAAGGTGCCGACTGCCGCGCCGCTTCTGCTCGGCTTTTGGCTCACACCGTTGCGCGCGGCTGCCCTTGCCGCGTACAGCGCCACCATCACGCTGCTGGTATCGGCCGCCTCGGGAGGTCGCGCGCCCTACCTTGGCGTGGATTGGCGCTTCTTCACAGAACCACTCGGTTCGCGCGTCATCGCAGGAAGCGTGAGGACCCTGCTCTCCGAGCCGTCACCGCTCGTGATCGTGGCCACCTGGGCCGCCGCGGCTGCCATCATGTCGTTGGCGTGCTCACGAGGCACCCGGCTGTCGTCGTTCGTGGGAGCCGTTCTTGGAGGCGCGACGATATGGGGCGGCTACACGTTGGCCACACTGCTCTCCTTAGCACTCAACGGCTCGATGACATGGAACGGTCAGGGACTTCTACCGTACCTGTCCGCCTCACTTATACTGGTGGTACTGGTCGGAGCGGCCGGGGCACCGCCTCGCGCCGAAGAAGAGTGACCACAACGCACTCGAAGGGATACCGGCACACGTGAGCCTGCTTTCTGATTTCGAGGACCGAGTCGGCGGCGCCATCGAGGGCCTCTTTGCCGGGGCGTTCCGCTCGCCCGTGCAACCGGCCGAGATCGCCAAGGCTCTCGCACGCGCCATGGACGACCGCCGCCAAGTCGGCGTCGCGACCGTGTACGCTCCCACCCGCTTCTCGGTTCAGATCTCAACAGAGGACGCCGAGGAGTTCGGGGATTTCACCACCACACTCTCCGGCGAACTCGCAACCTTCCTCACAGGACACGCCGAGGAACGGGGTTACAAGCTCGCCGCTCGACCCCTGATCGTGTTCTCGGTCCATGAGGGCCTCAAACTCGGCCGCTTCCGGGTCGCCGCCGAGATGACTTCCGCTGCGGCACCCGCGCCGTCTGGCGAACGCGAGCCCGACGCAGACGCAGACGCTGATGCGTCGGCAACATCCGCGCCAGCATCACCACCTGCAACCGGAATGCACGTCCTGGCGACCGTAACGGTGAGCGACCTGCACCACGACATCGCGCTGGAAGGTGAGCGCCTGGTCATCGGACGACTCGCCGAGTGCGAGGTCACGCTCGGCGACTCGAACGTTTCACGTAGGCACGCGGCGTTCACGCGCGAAGGCGACGGCTGGGCGATCGAGGATCTCGGATCCACTAACGGAACGCGCCTGAACGGCGAAAAGGTCATGCATGCACGTCTGCGCGATGGGGACCTCATCGAGGTCGGCGCCACCCAGCTCAGATTCCACGAGCCGAGGAGGTGACCGGATGGTCGATATCGTATTGCTCGTAGGCCGTCTGCTCCTGCTCGCGCTGCTGTACTTGTTCCTCTTCGCGGCCGTACGCGCCGGCATCGGACTCGTGAAGGGCTCGGGACCCGGCGAACGCAAAGCGGGACTGGCGCTCAAAGTCATGAACGGGCCACGCGAACTCAAGGGCACCAAAGTCGCCATCGCAGGACCGATCGTCATCGGTCGCACACCGGGAGCGGACATCGTGATCGCGGACGACTTCATCTCCTCGCAACATGCGCGGGTTCTGCCCCAGGGCGACGCGGCCATGCTCGAGGATCTGGGCTCCACGAACGGGACCGTCCTGAACGGACAGCGGATCTCGTCTCCCAGCCTTCTGGACTTGGGCGATGAGATCGAGCTGGGCACGGTCACGCTCAAGGTCGTTCGCTCATGACGCGCGCCGATCGCCTGCCCTACTCCGGACTTTCGGACGTAGGGCGTGTACGCACCCACAACGAGGATGCGGTGCTGCTCTCCCCGCCTCTGTTTGCGGTCGCTGATGGACTCGGCGGCCACCAGGCAGGCGAAATCGCAAGCACCGTGGCCATCGAAGAGCTCATGGCCGCAGCTCCCCGAAGGGCCGACGCGAAAGCGCTCGGTCGTGCGGTGCGCTCCGCGAATCGCGCTGTCATCGAGGCGGCCCGTGAAGGCTACGGTCGTTCCGGGATGGGAACGACCCTGACCGCTGCAATCGTCGAGGGTACGCGCATCTCGGTGGCACACGTTGGAGACAGCCGCGCCTACGTGTATCACGACGGCGTGCTTGAGCCGATCACGTTCGACCACTCGATGGTCGCCGACATGGTCAGGCAAGGCACGCTTACCGAAACCGCGGCGCGGGAGCATCCTCAGCGCAGCATCATCACGCGAGCGCTCGGCTCCGATCTGAACATGTACGCGGACACCTTTGAGGTCGACGCCCAGCCCGGCGATCGTCTTCTGCTGTGCTCTGACGGCCTGACCTCCATGCTCACCGACCACCAGATCTCCGATGTGCTCTCTTCGTACCGGGACCCGAACTCCACGTCGCGTGCGCTTATCGACGCGGCCAATGCCGCAGGCGGACACGACAACATTTCGGTCGTCGTCGTCGACATCAGCGAGGAGATCCCCGGAGTCGCCGAGGGCAGACGTCCCGGCCAAGGCTGGGTCGGTGGGCTGGTGTGGGCGTTCGCGGCGCTGGCGCTTGTCGGACTTTCGTTCCTCGGCGTATATCAGTACGCACAATCGCGAGCCTATGTGGTTTCTGAGGCAGGCACCGTGGCGTTGTACCGGGGCATGCCGGGCAGTTTCGCGGGAATCCGGCTGAACTGGGTGGAGCAAGAAACGACCATCACCGCACGCTCGCTTGACCCGGTCACCTCCGCGCGTCTGGCGCAGGGCATCCAGGTTCCGAGCGTCACGGCCGGATACCTGCTGCTCGACGAGTACCGCGAACTGGCCGAAAGCCTTGAGGCGAGCCGCGCCTTGGGCAGCCCGGACACGACCGTGGCGCCCTAGACCATGCGAAGCCGTCGCAACACTGAGCTGGCGTTGCTCGCAGCCGCAGCCCCTGCGGTGCTGCTGATCTTCGCGCTGGTGCATGCGCAGGCCAACTCGGTGCTCGCGTTTCGGGACCTGGCGGTGCCTGCGGGACTCATCGCCGCGTTCGTCGGGGCCCATCTGGCGCTGCGCCGCCTGGCACCGGCAGCAGACCCCGTCTTGCTGCCCATCACGGCGCTTCTCTGCGGCACGGGGCTCGCGTTCATCACGCGCCTCAAGCCCGAACTGGCGCAAAGCCAACTCATGTGGATCGCCATTGGCGTGGTGGCCATGGTGGGCACTCTCGCGCTCGTGCCCTCGCTGGAGCGCTTGGCTCGCTACAAATACACGATCATGCTCGCAGGCATCGTGCTTCTGCTCCTGCCGGCGTTCATCGGCACCGAGGTCAACGGCGCGAAGCTGTGGCTGCGCTTTGGCGCCTACTCCTTTCAGCCCGCCGAGATCGCCAAGATCCTCATCGTCTTGTTCCTGGCCGCGTATCTGGCGGAGTTTCGCGAGGTGCTCTCGATCTCGACCACGCGCGTCGTCGGTATCTGGCTGCCCCCGGCACGCCAACTCGGTCCTCTGCTCGCGATGTGGGCCGTCTCGCTCATGGTGCTCGTCATGGAGAAGGATCTCGGCTCGAGCCTGCTGTTCTTTGGCGTGTTCCTCATCATCATCTACGTGGCGACGGGTCGCACGGCCTACGTGCTCGCCGGCCTCGTGCTGTTCTCGATAGGCGCGAGCGCCGCATACATGCTGTTCGGCCATGTCCAGACGCGCGTCGCGATATGGCTCGACCCGTTCGCCGACGCCGCCGGACGCGGGTACCAGCTCGTGCAGTCGCTGTTCGCGCTGGCCGCAGGGGGCATGATCGGAACCGGCATCGGCAACGGCTTCCCACTTCGCATCCCATTCGTTGAAACCGACTTCATCTTCTCGGCCATTGCCGAGGAACTGGGCCTGCTCGGTGCAGCCGCCCTGCTCATCGCGTATCTCGTCTTTTGCATGCGCGGGTTCGCGACTGCGGCGCGTGCGCGCTCGGATATGGCCGCGTTCACCGCGGCCGGACTCACGGGCGCTTTGGCCCTGCAGACGTTCGTCATCGTGGGCGGCGTGACCCGCTTCATCCCGCTGACCGGCATCACGCTCCCGTTCGTGAGTTACGGCGGCTCGTCGATACTCTCGAACTTCATCTTGCTCGGACTGCTGCTGCGCGCGGGTGACGCAGCCACGGGACGCGAGACGGAAGTGATCACCACCGGAGCCTCTGGCCTTCTGGGCCGCGTGGCGCTCGGAAAGCGGTTGTCCCGCTCGGCGCTCGTTCTCGGACTTCTCATGGTGGCACTCACGGCGAACCTCACCTACCTGCAGGTCGTGCGAGCCGACGCACTGCGCAATCATCCCGCCAACACCCGGGGACTGGCTGCCGAACAGCGCGCGATGCGCGGGGCGATCCTGTCTTCTGACGGCCAGATCTTGGCCGAGTCCGTCAAATCCGACGGAGTGTACGTCCGCCGCTACCCGCAAGGTCGACTAGCCGCACACGTCCTGGGCTACTACAGCACCACCTACGCGCGCGCCGGGATGGAAGCGGCGGCGAACGACGCGCTGACCGGCAAACGCGCATTCCGAAGCTTCAGCGATGCGGTCGATGCAGCCGCTGGCATCCCCGTGCCGGGCAACGATGTCGGACTCACTATCGACGCGCGCGTTCAGAAAGCCGCCGAGGAAGCCCTGGCCGGAAGGCGAGGTGCGGTAGTGGCGATCGATCCTGCCTCAGGCGCGATACTCGCGATGGCCTCATCACCTGATTACGACCCCGGCTCGGTGGACGCACAGTGGCCAGAACTGAGTTCGGCTCCGGACGCTCCTTTGCTGAACCGCGCGGCTCAATCGCTCTACCCCCCGGGCTCGACGTTCAAGGTGGTCACCCTGACAGGTGCGCTGGGTGCTGGCATGGCCACCCCGCAGACCACCTATCCGGGACCGGGAAGCCTTCAGATCGGCGGCGCGGCGGTCACGAACTATGAGGGTGGCAGTTACGGATCGATCACACTGACCAAGGCGCTCAACTCCTCGGTGAACACGGTCTTTGCACAGCTTGCGGTCGATCTGGGCTCGCGTGATCTCGTCGCGCAATCCGAGGCGTTCGGATTCGGTAGCTCACCGGGGATCGAGATCCCGTCGGTCACCTCGCTCATGCCCGATCCTGCACAGATGACGGTCTGGGAGACCGCCTGGGCGGGAGTGGGCCAGCCCGTGGGCGAACACGACAGCCCGCCGGGTCCGCAGGCCACCGCGCTCCAGATGGCGCTCGTGGCTGCAGGCATCGCCAACGACGGTGTGGTCATGCGCCCGTATCTGACCGGTCGCATCACCGACCAGGCCGGGCGTGTCATCACGAGCGCGCGACCCGCCATCTGGACCACAGCGACCGATCCGATCACCGCAGCGACACTCACCGAGATGATGGTGGGCGTGGTGCAATCCGGCTCGGGGACTCGCGCCGCAATCCCGGGCGTGAAGGTCGCCGGGAAGACAGGGACGGCGGAAGCGGGCAAGAACGTCGAAACGCATGCTTGGTTCATCGCGTTCGCTCCGGCTGAGAACCCAACGGTGGCACTCGCGATCGTGCTTGAGAACTCAGGGGTGGGCGGCCGAGTGGCAGCGCCTGCGGCGCGAGGTGTGCTTCAGGCGGCGCTCGCACGATGAATGCACGCGTAATGGGGCCCATGCCGAAACGGCATCGGCTAGAATAGGACGGTCAGGGTCTCGCGAAGCGAAACTCGACACATTGGGCATCGCAAGGGAGCATCACGTGGAAGATCTCGTATTCGGGCGCAGGTACCGCGCAACGGAGAAGATCGGCACCGGCGGCATGGCCGACGTCTACATGGCGGTCGACGATGTCCTCGGACGCACCGTGGCGATCAAGGTGCTCCACGCCCACTATGCGACCGACCCCGGTTTCGTCGCGCGCTTCCGCCAAGAGGCGCAGGCCGCCGCGAACCTCTCGCATCCCAACATCGTCAACATCTATGACTGGGGCAAAGACGACGACACGTACTACATCGTCATGGAGTATGTGCGCGGAACCGACCTCAAAGCGCTCGTCCAGCAGAAGGGTCCGCTGGATCCCTACAAGGCCGCGGAGTACTGCGCGCAGGCCTGCGGGGCGCTGTCAGTGGCCCATGGCTACGACATCATCCATCGCGACATCAAGCCGCAGAACATCGTTCTCACCCCCGACGGCGCGATCAAGGTCATGGACTTCGGTATCGCACGTGCCGGCAACACCACGATGACCCAGACCGGCTCGGTGCTCGGCACTGCGCATTACGTCTCCCCCGAGCAGGCCCAGGGCCGCACGCTCAGTCCGGCGAGCGACCTGTACTCTCTTGGCGTGGTCCTTTACGAACTCGTGACAGGCGAGCTGCCGTTCAATGGCGACACGCCTGTGTCCGTAGCACTCAAGCAAGTCAACGAAGAGGCCGTTCCTCCTCGGCAGATCGATCCTGACCTGCCGCCGTC
>JAHIQC010000331.1 GCA_018902765.1 Actinomycetota bacterium
TGAACTCAGGCGCGTACTTGAGCAGGCCGGCGATGTAGTGCTTCGCGAGCTGGGACAGGTTGAAGCCCTCGGGATCGTTGGCATCGAAGAAGGCGTTGCCGTCCTTGGTGAACAACGACTGGTGCACGTGCATACCGGAGCCGTTGATGCCCTCGATGGGCTTGGGCATGAACGTCGCGTAGACGCCGTTGGCGTGCGCGACTTCCTTGACGACCAAGCGGTAGGTCATGACGTTGTCAGCCATGGTCAGCGCATCTTGGTAGCGAAGGTCGATCTCGTGCTGGGATGCGGCGACCTCGTGGTGCGAGTACTCGACCGGGATACCCATCTTCTCGAGCGTGAGCACCGTCTCGCGACGAAGGTCGCTCGCGATGTCGAGCGGGGTCAGGTCGAAGTAGCCACCGTGGTCGAGCACCTCGGTGCCCTTGTCATCGGCAAAGTAGAAGAACTCGAGCTCGGGACCGACATACATGGTGTAACCCATGTCGGCGGCCTTCTTGAGCACGCGCTTGAGAGCGTAACGGGGGTCACCCTCGAACGGCTCGCCGTTCGGAGTCTGGATGTCGGTGAACAGACGAGCGACGCCCTGCTGCTCGGGACGCCACGGGATGACCTGGAAGGTCGAAGCGTCCGGGTAGGCGACCATGTCCGACTCCTGGATGCGGGTGAATCCATCGATCGAAGAACCGTCAAAGCCCATGCCCTCATCAAAGGCACCCTCGAGCTCGGAATCGGTCACGGCGAACGACTTGAGCACGCCCAGAACGTCCGTGAACCAGAAGCGGATGAACTTGATATCCCGCTCCTCGACCGTCTTGATTACGTAGTCCTTGCCCTTCTTTAAATCCATGGACCCATCCTCCTTGTCTGGCGCGCTGAAGCCAGTTCCCACGCGCCAACCTGAACGTTACGCAAACACTGATATCGATCATGTTAGTGGGCGTATGTTTCGCATGTGTTTCGATTTGCCCCGTTTTCGTCATGTTCCCCAGAACTTCGGGGCGAATCCCCGCATTGGTTACTGTCTCGGACTGAGTAACGATAGACTTGGGTCGGCACACCAACCGGGGAGGGAGCGCGGCTCACATGGTCAACGCGCTGAGTCGCAGACTCGCAAACGTCCACACCCCCGCATTCCTTGTGAGCATCTGGTCCAGGATAAGCATACCTGCCGAGGAACGCCGTCGCCTCGTCTCGGTCGATGCCCTGCGAGGCATCGCGATCGCAGGCATGCTGCTCGTGAACAACCACGCCGCCGGCGGAACCAATCCCCTGCCTTTTGTGCACGTGGACTGGGAGGGTCTGCGCTTCGCCGACATGGTGTTCCCTTGGTTCTTGTTCGTTGCCGGCGTCGGTATGGCGCTCTCGATGGCGGGACGTCCCGATCGCCCGGCGCTCAAGATCTACACGAAGTTCGCGTCGCGCGTAGTGGCCCTACTGGCCATCGGGCTGGTGCTGAACTTCTACAAGTACGGCGATCCACTGCGCTACATGGGCGTCTTGCAACGAATAGCCCTCGCGGGCGCATTGGCGGCGCCTTTCGCACGCAAGAAGCCCTTGTATGCGATGCTCGGAGCGGCTCTCTTCCTGCTCGTGCACACGAAACTGCTGCTCAGCGCCGCACCGGCTGGCGTGATTCCGGGCTCATTTGGTGCCGAGGGCTCCATCGCGTACTGGGTGGATGTTCGCTTCTTGGGCGAGCATCTGTATCGGGGAGGTTTCGAGCCAGAGGGGCTGCTGGGAGTCATCTCCTCGGCGGGGCAGGTCATGCTCGGCATTGCGGCGGGCCGATGGCTGATCGACCATCCGCGCACGACCCGTGGCGCACTTGGTCTGGCAGTGGGCGGCTTGATAACGCTGATCGCCGGCCTGGTGATCGAACCCTACATCCCCATCGTCAAAAACCTATGGACGGCGTCGTACGTCCTGACCACGACGGGGCTGGCCGCACTGCTGCTCGCAGCGATGTACTACGTCGGCGATGTCCTGCGCGGCGAACGCCTGCTGCTGCCGCTGACGCCGCCGGGCAAGAACGCGCTCGCGATCTACATCGGATCCAGTGCGCTGCTCGTGTGGATGAAGGCGTTCGAGTTCACGCCCGCCGTGGGCGAGGCCACCAGTCTCCACATATACGTCTCGACGATCGCCTTGAATGCCCTCGGGCCGACCACGGGCTCCATCACGTACGCGGGACTGCACCTGTTGCTGTGGTATGCGGTCGCCGCCGCGATGGACAAGTCGCGGATCTACATACGGCTGTAGGTGGCACGGCTAGCTTGTCGCTGGGACACATCACTCTGCGTTCAGGGACTCGGCTGCACGAACCAGCTCATCGAGAGTGGCTTTGGGAGAGCGCAGTACCCACTCTCCACCACCTGACACCCTCCAAGCGACGAGTGCCGGTTGGACGATCTGGCCATGAAGCGCGGTGGACTGGGATCCGGACTGCATGAGGAGCGCCTCCGACCCCGATATCCGCCCGTGAGAAGTACGCTGGATGACTGCGCCCTCGCGATTCCTGAAGCCTGATGCTTCAGGAATTACATCCCAATCGGTCTTGGGATACTCGGGGGTGAAGTACTGCAGCTGCACGCTGTTCTCGAACAGAATCCTGCCGAAGTCAGCCGAGACATCCTGAACCACAAAGTAGCCGATCGGCTCTCCAAGTCCCATCGCGTTGATGTGGCTGAGATCCACCCCCAAGGCCGCCTCAAACTCCTTGCTAGTGACCGAATCGCCCTCAACTATCAGCTCGATGGACTTTGATGACGGGGCCTCGTACGACTCCCAATTGATCGGTGGCGCAGACGACGTGCTCTCGGCATCCGAAAGAGCGATCGGCGGTGCGGCGGCAACAATCGTGGGCTGCTCCACGCCTTGATTCATGCTGAATAGCCACAGGCCTCCACCCAGGAGCACGGTGAGGCCCAATAGCGCGGCAGTTGACTTCATCCACTCACCTCCGCTGCGTGGTGTGATGAATTGCGTCAGAAAGAGCAGTTCCGATTCTTGTTCGGAATCATACCCCCGCGGAACGCCTCAAGCGATAAGGTCTCCCTACACGTACGTGTACAGCTTCCCGTACGGACGGTGCGAGATCGGCACGAGCTTGGTGAACGGCTGCGAGAGCACCTCTTCGGCATCCATGTCGAATGCCGCGCAGTACTCTTCGATCACGGGACGCAGGACCTTAAGGTCGTCCTCGTCGGCCGTGAAGATGCCGCACTCCTTGCCGATCTGCCACGGCTCGACCTCGCCGCGCAGGTAGATCGCGCCGCCGTGCATGCCCGTGCCGACGTATCCGCCCACGAGCGGCCCGTCGAACTGCGAGTTCATGCCGAGCAAGACGAGAAGCCCACCGGCCATGTACTCGCCGAAGAAATCGCGCGATTTGCCGCCGCACACCATGATCGGCACGAGGCTCTCGTAGGCCTTCATGTGGATGCCGACGCGATAGCCGACGTCCCCCTTGATGAAGACCTTGCCGCCACGCATGCCGTAGCCGAGCACATCGCCGGCGTCCCCGTGAATGACGACCTTGCCGGCGTTCATCGTGTTGCCAACGCCATCCTGAGCATTGCCGAAGACTTCGACGGTCGGGCCGTCCATGAACATCGCCATGTCCTGACCTGCCGTGCCGTTGACCTCGATGCGCAGATCCTTGCCCGATATGCCGGTGCCGATGTAGCGCTGACCGTTGACGTTCATGAGCTTGACGGTCTTGACGCCGCCAGCAAACGCGGTGCGAATGGCTTGGTTGACGTGCTTGTAGTACACGCTCTTGCACTCGATCGTAGCGACATCGCCCTCGATGATCACTTCGGGATCGACTTGCACATAGCCCACGATGGGGCCGGAGTCCTTGACCTGGGTCATCGTCATCTCCCTCCCCTTCCCTAACGTCCAGCGGGCTTGACGCCCAGAATGTCGCAGGTCTGCTGATCAAGGCCGATAGCGCGCAAGCGCTCCCGGCTTCCACGCAACGACTCGACGGCGTTCACGCCAAGCGCTCCGAGGATCTCCTGCAGTTCGTGGCTCCACGCGTTCACCAGGTTGGTGAGACGCTCAGCACCCCACTCGGGGTCGACACGACGCGTGAGCTCGGGCTTTTGGGTCGTAAGGCCCCACGAGCACGAGCCCGTGTGACAGCCCTGGCACAGGTGACAGCCCATCGCCATGAGCGCAGTCGAGCCGATTCCGACAGCGTCAGCGCCCAAAGCGATCGCCTTGGCCAGATCTGCCGAGGAACGTATCGAGCCAGCCGCAATGATCGAGGCCTGGTTGCGGATGCCTTCGTCGCGCAGGCGCTGGTCGACCACGGCGATCGCGATCTCGATCGGGATTCCGACGTTGTCACGAATGATCTGCGGGGCCGCGCCAGTACCGCCACGGAAGCCGTCGAGATAGACGTAGTCGGCTCCCGCGCGCACGATACCGCTCGCGATGGCAGCGACATTGTGGACCGCAGCGATCTTGACGCCGACGGTCTTGTAGCCACTGGCTTCCTTGAGCGAGTAGATGAGCTGGCGCAGGTCCTCGATTGAGTAGATGTCGTGGTGAGGCGCCGGGGAGATCGCGTCGGATCCCTGCGGGATCATACGGGTCTCGGAAACCTCCTTGTTGATCTTCTCACCGGGGAGGTGACCACCGATGCCGGGCTTGGCGCCCTGACCGACCTTGATCTCGATGGCCGCGCCGCGGTTCAGGTACTCGGGGTTGACGCCGAAGCGGCCCGAAGCGACCTGGACGATGACGTTGTCCTGGTAGGGATACAGGTCGGCGTGCAGTCCGCCCTCACCGGTGTTCATGAGTATGCCGAGGCGCTCAGCCGCCATCGCGAGCGACTTGTGGACGTTCAGCGAGACCGAGCCGTAGCTCATCGGCGAGAAGATGATCGGTGTGTTGAGCTTGATGTTCTTGGAGATCTTATCCCCGCCCTTGAGGCGGTAGCCGCCCTGGCCATCGGGCTCGACATCCACGTTGTCGGGCTTGCGGCCCAGGTACGTGCGAAGCTCCATCGGCTCACGAAGCGGGTCGATCGAGGGGTTCGTCACCTGGCACGCATCGAGCACGAGGTGATCGAAGATGTTCTGGTAGGGCTTATCGTTGCCCATACCGGTGAGCATCACGCCGCCGGTCTCCGCCTGGCGCCACACGGCCTTGCGCAGCGCGGGATCCCAGTGATCGTTGGTGCGGTAGGCCAAGTCGTTCTTCGTGATGTTGATGCAGTGCGCGGGGCAGTAGGTCACGCAGCGGTGACACGCGCGACATTTGCTGTCGTCCGGGATCGGGCGCTCGTTGAACGAGTACACTCCCCAACCGCACTGCTGCACGCAGCGACCACACTTGTGGCACTTGTCGTAATCGATTTTGACCTTGAACTCAGGCTGAATGAGGCTGATCGGCATCTCTAGCTCACCTCGACGATCTCACAGGCGGAATCGACGCCGGTCACGGCGCACGATATCTCCGAAGCGGACAGGTGCAAGTCGCCGTGGATCGGCCA
>JAHIQC010000332.1 GCA_018902765.1 Actinomycetota bacterium
CCGGCGATCTGGTGGCTGCGACCCTGATCCTTGCGGCCGACAAGCGAGCTGACGGACTGTCCCAGATCCTGTCAGGGCTCGCCGAGTCGGTCTCGGCCGAGGTCGCTGCGCGACGTCATCTCGAGGCTGATCGCAGCAAGCCGCGTCAGACCGCTCGGATCGTCACCCTGATCACCCTGGTGTGCCTGGTCGTCATGGCGACCACTGGGCACTACCTCGATCCGTACCGCTCGCCCGTAGGACAGATCGTGTTGTCGGTGCTCCTTGCCATGTACGTCGGCGGCCTGGTCATCATGCGACGCATGGCGCGCGTCACGTCCGTGCCGAGGCTCTTCCCAGCGGGAGAACAGTCATGACTGGCCTGCAGATCGCCGCCCTGACAGGACTCCTCGTGGCGACCAGCGTGATCTGCGCACTGTGGTGGCTCGCTCCCACTGTCCCGGCTCTCGGACCCGCCCTGGACCGCCTGACCGGCGTCCAGCCAAACCCAGCCACCGTCGCGCATAGCCTGGATACGCAAGACCGGGTAGGTGCCTGGTTCGCGCGGTGGCTCCCGGCCGCGATGTGGATGACGCCGGTGAGGGAGCTGGCGTTGCTGCGGCGTTCTGAAGCCAGCTTCTTTGGAGAGAAGCTGACCTTGGCCGGAATCGGCTTGGTCGCGCCCCCGCTGCTGACGACGGTCTTCAGCCTGCTCGGGTTGCGGTTCCCGATCACCGCTCCGCTGGTCGCCTCGCTACTGGCTGCCGTGGCGCTCTTCCTGCTGCCGAACCTGGACATCCGCGGAAAGGCGAAGGGCGCTCGAGTCGAGTTCAACCACGTGCTGACAGGGTTCATTGACCTGGTCGCATTGGAGCGGCGAGCAGGATCGGGGCCTCGGCAGGCATTGGAGAACGCAGCACGCGTCGGCCGCGGCCAGTGGGTGTTCGACCGGCTTGCGGAGGGCTTCACCCAGTCCAGCGTGGACGGACGTCCGCCGTGGGATGTCCTTCGCGCCATGGGCGAGGAGTTGGGTCTGCCCGAGCTGGACGATCTGGCCAACATCATGGCACTGGCCGAACAGCAGACGATGCCCGTCTACCAGACGTTGCGGGAACACAACCGGGCGCTGCGAGTAGCGCTCTTGACCGACGAGCAGGCCCGCGCGAACGCCGTATCTGAGCGGCTAACCATCCCTGCCACCATGTTGGCGATCGTCTTCGTCGCCATCCTGCTGGGCCCATCTTTGATGACCCTGATGAGCAACACCTGATCTTCGACCGATCATGAGAGGACGGTCCCGTCATGATGCTCAACCTGTACGTCGCGAGTCACTTCGCGTACCGCGACCTCGCCGCGTGGATTGCCAAGCAGCGCGAGCGGATGTCCGCCGAGGATGGGATGTCCGAGACGATCCAGAGCGTCCTCTGGGCCATCTTCGCCATCGCGGCCGTGGGCATCGCGTGGGCGGTGATTCAGAGCTTCATCACCACCAAAGCAGCTCAGATCCGGTAGCACGGTGATCGCCATGTGCGGACCTCGGCAAGCGTCCCATCGCGGGCGGAGTGATCGTGGCGCGTCCTCGGTCGAGATGGTCCTGGCACTGCCGATTGTGCTGACAGTGCTTTTCCTGGCCGTTCAGGCTGGCATGTGGTTCTTCGCCAGGTCGATCGCCTTGGCCGCCGCCCAGTCGGGCGCACGGACGTCGGCGATGTTGGGCTCTTCCCTCCAGGCTGGTCTGTCAGATGCCCAATCGTTCGCCAACGGGGTGGGCGGAACGACGCTCAGCGGCGTCTCGGTCACCGGCGATCGCACCGCCACGAGCACAACGGTGACCGTGAGTGGCCAGACAGTCCGGCTCGTACCGTTCATGAGCCTGACCGTCTCGCAAACAGCCACGCTTCCCGTGGAGAGGTACACGCGATGATCCACCGAGTGCGCGGATCCCGAACGCGGGTGTCTGCAAGCGCCGTGCCGCACTATCTCGATGAGCGCGGGTCGGCCGCGATCGAGATCGTTCTGCTCGTACCAGCGCTCATGCTGCTGGTGCTGTTTGCCGTGGCCGGAGGTCGGGTGGCCATCGCTCACGGGAGTGTGGAGCAGGC
>JAHIQC010000333.1 GCA_018902765.1 Actinomycetota bacterium
ACATCGTGCTCATCGCCATCCCGCTCACGATCCAGACCTACCTCATATTCGCGGTCGCGTACGGCTGGTCGTGGTTATGGCGGCTGCCGCACCGGATCGCGGCGCCCGCCGGTTTCGTGGGGGCTTCGAACTTCTTCGAACTCGCGGTGGCTGTGGCGATCTCACTGTTCGGGCTCAGTTCGGGCGCCACCTTGGCAACCGTGGTCGGCGTGCTTGTGGAGGTGCCCGTGATGCTGTCGCTCGTCTGGATTGCAAAGCGCTCCGTCGGATGGATCGAGCGCCGAGAATCGACGACCGCTAGCGCATGAGAAGCGGTATCGCCCAGTTGAACAAGTAGCCCGTGAATGTGATTGTGACGAAGTTGATCGCGATGAAGATGCCGATGAGCTTGGGCTTCATCACCTTGCGCAAGATCACGAACTCCGGGATCGACAGCGCCGTGACCGCCATCATGAAAGCCAGAACGGTTCCCATAGCGACGCCCTTGTCCACGAGCACGCTCACGATCGGAATCACGCCTGCGGCGTTGCTATACAGCGGGATGCCCATAGCCACGGCTACCGGGACCGCAAGTGGGTTGTCCGGTCCTGCATAGGCCGCCAGCGCATCCGACGGTATGAAACCGTGCATGAATCCGCCGATGGCGATGCCGATGACCACGTACAGCCAGACCTTCCCGACGATCTCCGCCACATACCCTCGGGCGTAGCTGAACCTTGCAGCTCGAGTCATCGTCGGAATCTCGGCCTGGCCCATCCGTATCTTGAGTACGTACTCCTCGATCTGGTCATCCAGTCCCAGGCGGCCGAGGATGATGCCGCCTGTGATGGCCACGATGAGCCCCGAGACCAGATAGAGCCCTGCGACCTTCCAGCCGAACATGCCCAGCAGCAATATGAGTGCGACCTCGTTGACCATCGGGCTTGCGATGAGGAATGAGAATGTGACACCCAGCGGCACTCCCGCCTCGACGAATCCGATGAACAATGGCACTGCACTGCACGAGCAAAACGGTGTCACCACGCCGAGCGCGGCCGCAAGCACGTTGCCGACGTACTCTCGCGAGTGCGACAAGTACTTGCGCGTCTTCTCGGGCGGAAAGTACGACCGGATAAGCGCCACGACGAAGATGATCACCGAGAGCAAGAGCAGGATCTTCGGCACGTCGTAGAAGAAGAAATCCACAGCTGCGCCCAAACGGCTTTCGGGCGACAGGCCGATCAGGTCATAGGTGATCCGGTCCGCGATCCATTGCAGCGGATAGAAGATGTCCATGGGGGCTCAGTCTCGTCAGTCTCGGTAATGCCGTCGGTGTCGTCAGCCGGTCAGCAGCAGTTCCCACCGCAGCTGCAGCCGCCCTGTGCTGCCGGCGTGCCGCCCCGTTTGATCAGTTCGAGCATCTCAGGCGCAGACGGCACCCGGCCCGCGACACGGACCTCGCCATCGACCACGAGGGCCGGCGTGGTCATCACGCCGAAGGACATGATCTGCCCGATGTCGTCCACGTGCTCGACGGTCGCATCAAGGCCGAGGGTCGACACCGCCTCATTGGCGAGTCGCTCCAGCTCACTGCACTTTGCGCATCCGCTACCGAGAATCTTGATCTGCATGTGTGTCCCTTTCGTATTGATGGTTATGTGCTAGCCGCAGCAGCCGGAGCTGCAATCCGGTTCAGTGCCGTGGATCCAACCGTAAATGATGGCTTCAGCGCACCCCACGCCCGCATCCACACTGAGTGCCCCGAACGCGCAGTTGCGTGCACACGCTCCGCACTCGATGCACGCGCCGAGGTCCACGATCACGGCCTTGCCGTCGCTCATGGACAACACGCCGCGCGGGCACACCTGTGTGCACACTTTGCAGCCCGTGCACGCAGCCTCATCGAGCTTGAGCGTCACGACTCCCTCGATATATCGAAGCCCGCTCATCTCGCCACCCCGATGCCGAGGAACGCTGACACGACCCACAAGATGATCGCGAGCACGGCCCCGGATACCTGCCACGGCAACGCCTTGCGCATCTCGGCCTCAACGCCTGAAGGCGACGCGATCGGGCTTGCGCCAGTGAAGTTCATGGCCATGTAGGAGGCGATGGCGACGCTTGCGCACCACAGCCCGGCAGCAGCCACCGGCCCTATCGCGGGAGCTACCAGCCACGCCACTGCACTTGCGGTAACTGCACCGACCAAGAGACCCTTCGCGGCGAACGAGCGAAACGGCAGCGCCGGCAGGAGCGCGGGCATGAGCAACGCGCCGGACAAAAGGCCGGTGTACGCCGCCAAGAATCCCGCGGCGCCGCGCGCGATGAGAGCATCTGTCGAGAATCCCCACACGCCCAGTCCGGACAGCAGCACGAACAGCGTCATTCCGAGAAGCGTCTTGGGCTTCCACCCCATTGATAACTCCACGCCGGTCAAGGTGAGTCGTTCGGCCAAAGAGAAAGTGACCTGGCGCATCTCGGGAGTCGCCTTCAT
>JAHIQC010000334.1 GCA_018902765.1 Actinomycetota bacterium
CACTTGGAAGATATGCACTGCATCCTCGAGGCGCTGCGCCATGTCAGAAAGCTCCTGAGCGGCCGAGGTGACTTCCTCCATACAAGCTGTCTGCTCTTCGGCCGCAGCTGCGGTTTCCTGGGCGGATGCGGCGTTTTGCTCGACCACTGCGGCGATATCGTGCATCGCCCGGTCGACGGCCGACGTCCGTTGAGCCTGATCCTTCATGGATGCCGAGATCTGCTCGGCAAGCAGTGACGTGCGCGACACCGCGTCGGTGATCTGGCGAAGAGACTCGCCGGTTCGGCCAACGACCTCGCTTCCGATCTCGACTTCTCGTGTGCCGATCTCCATGTACTTGACCGCTTTGGCGGTCTCATCCTGAACCTCACGGATCAGTTCGCCGATCTGCTCTGCCGCCTTGCCCGAGCCCTCTGCAAGCTTGCGCACCTCGTCGGCCACGACTGAGAAGCCACGACCGGACTCTCCGGCACGCGCCGCCTCGATGGCGGCGTTGAGAGACAGAAGGTTCGTCTGGTCGGCAATCGAGGTGATGACATCCACGATGCTGCCGATCTCGTTGCTGCGCCTGCCGAGGATCTCGACCGACTGGGCAAGGGTCTCAATGGCCTGCTGGACCTCGGCGATCTTGACGATGGCTTCGGATGTAGCCTTCTCGCCGCCGACCGCCACCTTGGCGGCTTCCTCGCTGGTGCGAGCAGCCTCCTCGGCTTGCTTGGAGACCATGTCGGCGGTCGAGTTGATCGACTCCATCGCATTCGAGGTCTCTTCGACCTTGCGGGACTGCAGTTCAGCCCCGTGGGCGATCTGCTGCACCGAGGAGGATATCTCCATGGTCGAGGATGAGATCTCCTCGGATGAGGCAGAAAGCTCCGCAGCGGCTGCGGAGACCGATTCGGCGGAACGGCGTACCTGAGAGGCGATTCCGGACAGTGAGACGATCAGGAAGTTGCAGTCCTCGGCGAGCAGGCCTATCTCGTCCTTGCGGGTTACCGTCGCGCGTACAGTCAGGTCGCCTTGGCCCGCCTCGTTCATGACTCCGCCCAAGTCACGCAACGGGCGAAGGATGTGATCTTTGAACTTCCAGCGCCACAGCAAGGTGCCAAAAGGCGCCACGAACAGCATGAACAACCCGCCAAACGTGATCACGGGCAGCATCTGCGCGAATGTGAGATCCAGCTTCCACCAGGCGAAGATCGCGGATGCGATCAGTCCGAACAGGACCGGCGGACCGATCGTGAGCCAAGTCCAGATCGTGAACGTCGTCGAAAGCCCGCCCTTGATGGTGCTTTCACGATACTCCTGAGCCATCGTGCGTGCTCCTCCCCCTGTCTAGCCTGACCGGTCCCCGGCCGACTAGACGCTCATGGGCTTGCGGTAGATGCGCTCTCTGCCGTTATACAGTTCGAACTTGCCGGACACGCTTGGAGCGAGCTTCTCGCTCCTGCCCAAGACGAGGAATCCGCCTCTGGCCAGTGCGCCCCAGAAATGCTCCAACACCTCAGCTTGCTGCTCTCGGCTGAAGTAGATGAAGACGTTGCGACAAAAGATCACGTCTACAACACTTATCGGCCGCTCCGAGAATAGGTTCATCTGCCGGAACTTGACGTGGCGCGCGACCTCGGGCCGAACGCTGAACGTGTCTCCGTGCATGTGAAGATATCTTACCTGATGCTCCAACGGTATGCTCTGTAGCTTCTCGGCGGCGTATGTCGCCTGGCGCGCCTTGGCCAACGCACCAGGATCCAAGTCGGTGCCCAATACCGTCAACAAGAAATCCTTCTGCCGCTCTCCCAGCGCATCCATGAACGACATCGTGATCGAGTAGGGCTCCTCGCCGGTCGCACATCCGGCAGACCACACCCTGATCATGCGGTGCCTCGTCTGCATTTTGGATTCGATCATCAGCGGGACGATCTCACGGCGAAAGATCTCAAAGACGGTCTTGTCACGGTAGAAGTCAGTGACATTGATCGTCAGCGCATCCAGCAACGCCGCGTACTCTGTGGGCTCTCGATCGAGTAGGTCCAGATACTGGCGGTATGAGTGAACACCCACCGAACGCATGCGCGTGGCGAGGCGCCGCTCCAGATACTGTCGGCGATAGTTCCCAAGATCGATGCCCCGTTCGACATCGATCTTGGTGATGAGTTTCTCGAGGTTGCCCCGATAAACGGGACTTGCCCCGGTGTTGTCCACAAAGCCCCCCTCGTGAGATACACCCAGAGTATTGTAGAATACAGGCTCACGTAACCCCTCTGGAAGGTCACCACTCGATGAGCACCCGTTCGCGAGCCCTGCGTGTCGTGAGTCTTCTGCTCGCAAGCTCCATGTTACTCGCATCGGCTGGCTTCGCGTGGGCCGTCGCGGATGACTATCGCACACGGGACATTGTTCCTGCGGGCGTGAGCTTCAACGGGGTCGATCTCGGGGGCCTTCCGGTCGACCAGGCACGTGGAGTTCTCGAAGAAGCCGTGGCCAGCGCGTACATGGGGCCCGTAGAGGTCACTATCGCGACACAGACTGCCACTTTCGACCCCGAAGGCACGATCAGCGTCGACATCGACGCCATGCTCGATTCGGCCTTCGATCCTGCGCTTTCCAGCACCGTCGCGCAGCGCTCCTATCGGCGTGTCTCGGGCGAGAGCCCTTCCTACGAAGTCGCGCCCCTGCTTGACGTGGACGGCGGCTCTGTAGGCGCCTGGGTCGCCGAACTTGCCGCGGGCGTCGATACCCCGTCGGTGGACGCAACAATGAGTATCGTCGACGGCGCGGTCGTGATGAGGCACTCCTCGGCAGGGCTTGAGACCGATCAGGAGAAGGCCGTTGCGCTTATCAGCGAGGCGCTTTTAGCGGGTACCCGTAGCGTCAAAATGCCTGTGAACGAGGTTGCCCCGCAGGTGACCGACGCGAGCATGGGCAAGGTCATCGTCGTGGATATCTCCAAGCGGACCCTCGACCTGTACGACGGCATGACCCTGGAGAAGGGGTACCGTTGCGCCGTCGGCTCTGGCGGCTTTCCCACTCCCAAGGGAACGTGGAAGATCGTCCTGAAGCGCTATCGGCCCACGTGGTACAACCCGGCACCGACCGGTTGGGGTGCCACGATGCCTGCGAGCATCCCGCCCGGCTCGAGCAACCCGTTGGGGACCCGCGCGCTGAACCTGAATGCTTCGGGCATTCGGATCCACGGCACCAACAAGGACTCGTCGATCGGCACAGCGGCCAGTCACGGATGCATGCGCATGCATCGCTGGGACATCGAGGACCTCTACGATCGCGTCGAAGTCGGCACGCCGGTGCTCATCGTCCGCTAGCTTCGCGGGTACGAACCTATGGCGAGGACAGGGCGGCCATCGCTGCCGTGCGTACTCCCGTGCTAATGGCCATCGGGCCGCCGAGGAACCTCAGCTCCCGCACGTCGGCCTTCTTGGCCGAGAGGAAATCGCCTGCCTCCACAGACAGGCTCGTGCCATTCGTGAGGATCACCACGGAGCCTGCGGCGCCTTGCATGACCCCACCCGCCAAAGCGTCCGGGTAGTTAGTGCCGGTGGCAAGTGCAGGAGTCGTCGGGGAAAGACCCAGATTGAGCGAGTTTGCGGCCACCGTCGCAGCTGTCGCGTAGCGATTGGCGCCAGCCCAACGATCTGACAGCGCGATGCCCCGCAAGTTCAGCGCAGAGACACTCGCTTCGCTGACGGCGGCCGGTCCGCCCAGGACGTAGACCTTCGTGACGCCTGCACTCTTCATGGCAGCGATGGTCGACGCCGCGATTCCCGTGGGGTTGGACAGGTACAGCGGGATACCCTTGGCGGCGGCCAAAGGTCCAGCCGCCAGCGCGTCGGGGAAGTTGCCGCCTGTGGCCACAAAGGCCGTACCGTCCCATGCCGGGCGACCCGGAACGCCGAGTGTCGCGACAGCGACCCGTGCCGAGGTCTCGTAGCGCGTGGCCCCGGAAAGCCTCGTGATAGCCGCGCTCGTCCCGGGCACGCGCGCGTCGATCGCGATAGCGACGACAGCCGTAACAGCCGCTGTACCGCCCACGATGAACACTCGGTCGACGCCGAGTGACTGGATGCGGCTGGCCACGGCGGCGGGCAGCGCGTCTTTGCGGGTCAGCAGCAACGGCGCCTCATACGCTCCGGCAAGTCCGGCTGCCGCAAGAGCATCGGGCCAGTTCTCCCCGGATGCGATGATAGCCGTCCTGTGACCGTCAGGGCCCACGGGCATCACGCCGGAACCGAAGGTCCGGTCGCATGCCTCGATAGCGGTCAGGTAGCGATCCGCGCCCTGCACAGCGACCGCAACTGCCGGCGGAGGCGCGGGAGCGCGTACGTAGACGACAGCGCTGCCCGGCGTGCTCACATTGCCGGCCAGATCCGAGGCGCTGTAGCTCACCGTGTAGGTGCCCGGAGCACTTCTGACAAGCGTCGCCGAGTAACCCGAAACCGTCGTCGTCGCAGAACCGTTCACGGAGTAGCTGATCGAGGCGACGCCGGAATGCGCATCTGTGGCGCTCAGGGTCACGGTCGCCGCGCCCTCATAGCCCGCGGAGTCCACATCGTCGACCACGAGAGGCTTCTGGGCATCCACAAGCACCTGCAGGTGCTGTGTGGCGCTCCACTGCCCGTACGTGTCTCTGGCGGCCACATGTGCGTACCAGATGCCTGTTCCGGTGGCGGCAAGAGCAGCCGAGGTCAACGTAGTCGTCTGCGTGGACACTACGGTCGACGGGCTCTGATCGAGGATCGCCCCGTATCCCAGTGTCGGGGCTCCGGTGGCGGTCCATACGAGCGCGACGTTCAGATCGCGGCCCCACTGCCCTGCCGGGTGGCTAGAGGAAGCCAGTCCCGTCATGACCGGCGGTGCCGGCATGCGCACATGCACGGTCGTGCTGCCCTGCAGGCTTTGGTTGCCTGCATTGTCCTCGGCGGTGTAGGTGAGGGCATGATCGCCAGTGGACGTGAGCGGGATGCTGGCCACCGAGCCCGATACCGGCGTCTGAGGCACACCGTCAATCGAGTATAGGATGCGCACGACGCCCGAGTGCGCGTCGGTCGCCGAAAGGGTCACGGTGGCTGACGAGACATAACCGGCCGGATCCACATCGTCGGCGGCGAGCGGCCTTACGGTGTCCACCAGCACCTGAAGGTGACGGGTCGCGCTCCATTGCGCGATCGAGTCCACGGCCGCGACATGCGCATACCAGGCTCCGCTACCAGTGGCGGTACCTGTGCCCGAAGTCGCGCCAGTGGTCTGCGCCACAACGCTCGTCGAGGGGCTTTGGTCAAACGCCAGCCCATAGCCGGTGATCCCTGTTCCGGTGGCGCTCCATGCCAGCGAGACGCCCAGCGCGGAGACCCAAGTCCCAACAGGATGAGTCGCCGAAGTCAGCGCAGTGACCACCGGAGCCGCAGGTGGCGGCAGTGCGCGGACGTACACGATCGCGCTACCGAGCACGCTCACGTTCCCAGCGGCATCTGATGCGATGTAGCTCACGGTGTAGGTGCCGGGGGTCGAGCGGACGATCGAGGCCGAGGCGCCTGCGACGGTCGTGGTGGCTCCCCCGCTCACGGAGTAGCTGATCGACGCGACCCCGGAATGCAGGTCAGTCGCATTGAGATTGATCGTCGCGGAACCTTCGTAGCCCGCCGGGTCGACATCGTCGGTCACGATGGGCCGGGTCATGTCCACGAGGACCTGGAGGTGCCTTGTGGCACTCCACTGGTCATAGGAATCCACAGCCGCCACGTGCGCGTACCACGTGCCGCTCCATGTGGCCGTCCCGACTCCCAATGTCGCGGTCGTGGTCTGAGTCGAGACAACGGTCGTCGGCACCTGGTCGAACACGAGACCGTAGCCGCTGACGCCGGTCCCGGTCGCGCTCCACTCAAGCGACACCGCGGACGAGTTGCCCCACTGCCCCAAGGGATGGCTTGCCGAGGAAAGGCCGGTCATCACCGGCGCTGCCGGAGGCCTCACATACACGGTGGCGCTGCCCATCAGGCTCACGTTGCCGGCGTTATCGGTGGCCGTGTAGGTGAGCGCGTATTCTCCCACCAAACTGAACGGGACTCTCGCCACCGATCCCGATACAGGGGCCTGAGGAACGCCATTGATCGAGTACCTGATGCTGGCCACGCCGGAGTGCAGGTCGGTCGCCGAGATCGTGATGGTGGTCGCCGAGGAGTAGCCCGCGGGGTCCACGTCGTCGGTCGCCACCGGCTTGTCGATGTCCACCAGCACCTGTCGATGCTTGGGCGCACTCCATCGACCCGCGGTGTCGTGCGCAGCCACATGCGCATACCACGCTCCACTTGCGGTGGCGGTACCTACGCGCGAGGTGTTTGGCGGGGTGCCTGTGATGTTGAGGGCTGTCGGCGTGGTCGTCGCGGATTGATCGAACACGAATCCGTAGCCGTCGATGTCACCGGTGGCCGACCATAGGATGTCCGCTGCGGCGCTCGCCTTCCACTCTCCTACGGGATGCGATGACGATTCGACCCATGACACTACTGGAGCGGCGGCAGGGGCACGCCAGGTGCTGCCGTCGTCTGTGCGCAGTATGGTGCCTCCGCGCCCAACGACCACAGCCGTCGTCGAGTTGAGCACAGCGATATCCTCGAGATATGAACCTGTGCCCGAGGTCTGAGTCGCCCATGTCGCGCCGTAGTTGGTGGTGCGCAGGATGCGCCCGGACTGACCCACCGCCCAACCGGAGCCAGTCGAGGTCATGCCGACCCCGGATAGCTCAGTCGTGATGCCAGTCGTGGCGGCGATCCAACTTGTGCCCCCATTAAGGGTGTAGCGGGACTGACCGGCATCCCCCACGGCGATACCGGCGGTATCGGATCCGAAAGCGATGTCCAGTAGCCGCCCAGTACCTGTGACCGACTGCTGTGTCCAAGACGAGCCGCTCCATGCCCAAATCACGGACAAGGTCGGAGTCTTGAACACGTCCTGCCCTGCCACCCATGCCTTTGTCGACGAGCGCACATCCATGCCGTACGCATACCCGAGACCGTCGCGCGGGAAGGGAGGCTGAGTCGTGGGTGGGTCGTACGAACCGAGAAGTGAGTCCAACGCGATGCTCCAGAACGAGCCCGCATTGGTGGTCTTGGCTACCAGCGGCGGAGTACCTTGTGCGCCTCCGGCGGCTAGGCCCGAGGTGCTGCTCCACAAGTCGATGTCGTAGAAACGCTCGACGACATACGAGTCGCCCCCCGCATCGGAGGTCACAAGTGACCAGCTCTCGCCAGCGTTGGTGGTACGAACAACCTGGCCGTAAAGCGTGATCGCCCAGCCGTTGCTCGCGTCTGCGAAAGAGATGCCGCGGAAGTCATAGGTGTCGCC
>JAHIQC010000335.1 GCA_018902765.1 Actinomycetota bacterium
GAGGGCGTGGCGGATCGTGGTGGTCGTCTGGTGATCCTGCTCGACTTGGACAAAACGGTCCCACGAGGTTCATACGCGCGGCCGGCAAAGGACGCTGATCTGGAGGTTGACGAGGATGTCTAAGACCGTACTGGTCGTCGACGATGCCGCGTTCATGAGAATGATGATCCGGGATATCCTGGCTAAAGAAGGCTACGTGATTCACGAAGCGGTCAATGGTCGCGATGCCGTCGACAAGTACCGCGAGCTTCAGCCAGATCTCGTGACCATGGATATCACCATGCCGGAGATGAGTGGGCTTGAAGCATTGCGAGCGATCCGTTCGGCTGATTCTGCGGCCCGGGTGCTCATGGTCAGCGCCATGGGCCAGCAGAAGATGATCGTCGAGGCGCTAGAGTCGGGAGCCATGGACTTTCTCGTCAAGCCTTTCCAGCCGACGAAAGTCCTTGAGACCGTCAAGAAGTGCCTACAGACCCAAGCAACCTGAGTCTGGCGCGGCCGATGCCCTCGACCATCAAAGTGCTCATTGTGGACGACTCGGCGCTGATCCGTCAGATGCTGACACGCGCATTGTCTGTGGACCCTCGTATCGTTATCGTGGGCACGGCCAAGACAGGGGTTGAGGCCATAAGCCAGGCCAAGGCGCTGTCGCCCGACGTGATCACCATGGACATCGAGATGCCGGAGCTCACCGGTCTTGAGGCTCTCCCGCACATCAAGAAGCACAGCCGCGCACGCGTGATCATGCTGAGCACGCTCGATGACCCGGATGTGACCTACGAGGCGCTCTCTTTGGGAGCCGTGGACTTCCTCGCAAAGCCCAAGTCCGGCGTTGCGAGCTCATTGTCCGAGCTATCTGAGGTCCTACTCAAGAAGATCCGCACTGCTGCCCGCATCGACCCCATTCATCTCGCGTCAGTGATGCACCAGCCCGAGCGGGATGAGGCGGGGCCCGCCACTGCGGGCGAAGGGCCGACCGCAGTTCTGGTTGAGCGATCGACCGAGACGCGGTATCTCGTCGGGGTGGCGGCCTCCACTGGAGGCCCGCCTGCGCTCGAGCGGATGTTCTCGGCGCTCCCCGCATCGCTGCCTGCCAGCTATCTGATCGTGCAACATCTACCCCAAGGCTTCTCCGCCTCGCTCGCCCGTCGGCTTTCAGCCGTGAGTGAGATTGAAGTCGTTGAGGCCCTGGATGGTATGCCCGTCGAACCAGGCTGGGGGTATCTCGCCCCGTATGGGCGGCACATGGTGGTGGAGAACCTAGGTGGCCGGCCTCGGATACGTTTCAACGATTCACCGCCGATGCACGGGGTCTGCCCTTCGGCCGATCCGCTCTTCTACAGCCTGTCAGACGTGTACGGAGACAAGGCGATCGGGGTGATCTTGACCGGCATGGGCGCTGATGGGGCAGCGGGGCTCGGCGGCATACGCGAAGCTGGCGGAGTGACGATCGCCCAAGATGAAGCCACGAGTGTGGTGTGGGGTATGCCAGGTGTCGCGGTGAAGTCAGGTGCCGCTAGGTATGTCGTGCCGGTCGGGCTGCTTGCCGCCGAGGTACGCCGCGCCGTAAGAGGGGGCCTTGTCTCATGAGTGAGATGGACGCATATCGCGACATCTTTGCATCTGAAAGTGCCGAGTTCATCCAGGGGATCACTGATGGATTGCTGGCCCTGGAGTCCAATTCCGGCGACCTTGAGCCTGTTGAGGTGATCTTTAGGGGCGCACACAGTCTCAAAGGCATGGCCGCCGCGATGGGCTACGATCGCACCGCCGACCTCACTCATCGCATGGAAGGGCTCATGGAGCTCGTTCGCAGTAAAACGCGTGCAGTCGACAGCGGTCTGATAGACCTGATGCTTGAGGCTGTGGATGTAGTGCGTGAACTCATCGGCGACGAGATGAGCGGCTCCGAGAAGGTGGACCCGACTCTCGTGATCAGCAGAATCGATGACTTTCTGACTGGTGAGGACGCTGAGGTGCCGGTTGGGGTGTCCGCTAGCGCCTCGCCTACGACGCGGGCGCTGTCGGCCGGAGAGAACGAGTTCGGCATACGAGTGACACTTGATGAGAGCTGTGTGCTCAAGGCCGTCCGCGCCTATATGGTGCTGAAGCGTCTCGCGCACATCGGGTTGGTCCTCGAGACGGTTCCGTCTGCACGCGACATAGAAGACGAGCGCTTCGAGCGCGAATTCTCAGTGGTCATCCGTACCGCTGCGCGGGCCGAAGAGGTCGAGCGTGCAGTGTTGGGAGTCAGTGAGATTGCGGCCGCTCACGTGTCGCTTCCCGAGGTTCCTGTCGATGAGACTCCCGGCACCGCAGTCGCCGAAGGCCAAGGAAGCGACCCTGCCAGAACACGTACGCAAATCCCCAAGCTCGCTGAGACTCAGACTGTCCGAGTCTCCATTGGGCATCTCGACAAGATCGTGGACATGGTCGGCGAGCTGGTCATACTGCGATCTCGCCTGGAGCGGATAGCGGAATCCACAGGCTCGCGTGAGCTTTCCGAGGCCGTTGAGAACCTGAGGGGTGTAGCTACTGAACTCCAGCACGAGGTCATGCACGCGAGGATGGTTCCTGTTGGAAACATCTTCAATCGCTTTCCGCGCATGGTCCGTGACCTGGCTCGTGATCTGGGCAAAGAGGTCGTGCTTGATATGGAAGGACTGGACATCGAGCTCGATCGGACAGTGCTCGACGAGATCGGAGACCCGATCGTCC
>JAHIQC010000336.1 GCA_018902765.1 Actinomycetota bacterium
GTGGTCCCGAAGTGGACTGGGATCGTCTCGCCGACGTCGTACACCGGGGGATCAGATTCCTCGACGACGTGATCGAGGTCAACGAGTATCCGCTCCCCAAGATCGACGAGCTGGCACGCGGCAATCGCAAGGTCGGCCTGGGCGTCATGGGATGGGCCGATATGATCATCAAGATGAACATCGCCTACGACTCCGAGGATGCCGTGGCGCTCGGCGAGAAGGTCATGGGCTTCATCAATGCAGAGGCGAAGTCTGCATCACGCAAGTTGGCCGAGCAGCGCGGCAACTTCCCGAACTGGGAAGGCTCGATCTACGACGCTCCGGAGGGTAGCGCCATGCGCAACGCTACGGTCACGACGATCGCTCCGACCGGAACGCTGTCGATCATCGCCAACAGCTCCAGCGGCGTTGAGCCCCTCTTTGCCGTGAGTTACGTTCGCACGGTCATGGACAACGATCGTCTGATAGAGGTCAATCCGATCTTCGAAGAGATCGCCGTGAAGCGCGGCTTCTACTCCACCGAGCTTATGGCCCTCATAGCCGATCATGGTTCCGTTGACGACATCGACGATGTCCCCGAGGACGTCCGCCGCATCTTCGTCACCGCGCATGACATCCTGCCCGAGTGGCACATCCGCATGCAGGCCGCGTTCCAGAAGCACACGGACAATGCGGTGTCCAAGACCGTGAACTTCGGTCACGACGCTACTGCCGAGGATGTTCGCCACGTCTACGACTTGGCGGACCAGCTCGGAGTGAAGGGCGTGACGATCTACCGGGACGGCAGCAAGGATAATCAGGTGCTGACCACCGGTAAAACATCAAAGAATGGCACCGCCGAGGAGTTTGCGCGTCCGGGTGAGATCGAGCCGCGTCCGAGACCCATGGTCACCCAGGGCCGCACTGAGAAGATTCAGACAGGTTGCGGGAATCTGTACGTCACCGTGAACTGGGACGAGCAGGGGATGTGCGAGGTCTTCACCCAGATGGGCAAGTCAGGCGGGTGCGCTTCAAGTCAGTCCGAGGCGCTCTCTCGTATGATTTCAGTCTCGCTGCGGGCTGGCGTGGACCCCGAGGCGGTCCTGAAGCACTTGAGAGGGATCCGCTGCCCCAGCCCCAGCTGGACCGAGGGTGGCAAGGTTCTGTCTTGTGCTGACGCAGTCGGCATCGTGATGGAGCATGCGCTCACCTATATGCAGACCGGAGAAGCCGGAAAGGGCGTCTCCAAGACCGGCGAGAAGCTCGACTATCTCTCTGGTGCGTGTCCTGAATGCGGCAGCTCCCTGGAGCATGAGAGCGGATGCGCCGTCTGTCGCGCGTGCGGCTTCTCCAAGTGCGCATAGCGAGGCACATATAGCTTCTGGATCGCGGCCGCACTCGGGATACCGGGTGCGGCCGCGCAACCAAGGATGAGGGGAATCATGGTACTTTCCGACCACAGCATCAAAGAGCAACTGCTCCAGGGCCGCATCAGGATCGAGCCTCTCGATCCTGAAGACATCCAGCCCTCCAGTGTTGATCTTCATCTGGGTGGCCATTTTCAGGTCTTCAGGAATTCGCGCTACCCCTACATCGACCCGAGCCGCGAGCAGGATGGGTTGATGGAGCTGGTCGAGGCCTCGACCGAGCAGCCCTTCGTGCTGCACCCTGGGGAGTTCGTACTCGGTACCACGACCGAGCGCATCGTTCTGCCAGGCGACATCGTGGCGCGCCTTGAGGGAAAGAGCTCGCTGGGCCGACTCGGCCTGCTCATTCACTCGACGGCGGGCTATGTCGATCCCGGTTGGGATGGACGTCTGACGCTGGAGCTGTCTAACGTCGCCAACTTGCCGATCGTGCTGATGCCGGGCATGGCCATTGGTCAGATATCGTTCTCGCATATGACGACTGCGGTGGACAGGCCATACGGAACCCCCGGCTTGGGCAGCAAGTACCAAGGGCAGAATGACGTGACCTCCAGCAGGTCATTCGAGAACTTCGGGGGCCGCTAGCCTGGAGTGCGGAGTTCGCGGACCTCAGAGTCGCGGAGCCCTAGAGGCTTTGAGCCCCCCCCCCCAGGCCCCGGAGCGCTAGAGTCCCTTGGTCACCCTGCTCACCAGCGGTGCCGGCACGTATCCGGCCAGGTACTTGCCCCAGTCGGACTCCATGAATGGGAGCCATTTCAGTTTGCGTCGGATGTTGGCGGCAATGTGTGCGGTGTTGCGACGGTACAGCTCAAAGACCTCTCCGTCATCAGCCGCGGCGATCGCTCGTCCTGCGAGCAGACCGGAGTTCATCGCGTACGAGATGCCTTCACCCGAGGTGGGGGACATGAACCCGCCTGCCTCCCCGGCGAGCAAGACACGCCCCGAGCCCGGCACGACATCGCCGGTTCCTCGCACGTAGAGGGCGACACTGGCTTCTCGTTTGACGGTCTCACCGAGCATCGGTAGTGCTCGGCGGAGCACCTCA
>JAHIQC010000337.1 GCA_018902765.1 Actinomycetota bacterium
ACCATCGGTGTCGGCACCCGCTGTTTTGTCGCTGGTGCCCCGGGCTATGTAGCTTGGGAGGGGACGCAGCACAACCCGCACGGCGATCGCGACGAGCACGGAGTGCCGGTCAAGCCCGCAGGCACGCTTGCGGTCATCGCGGACCTCAAGCAAGCCTCACCGGAGTTCTTCGCGGCCGCGACGTTCACTAAGTACGGAGTCTCGAGTTTCATCGGCATCGGCGTTCCGATTCCGGTGCTCGACGACGAGATCGCCGAGACACTTGCGCTTACTGATGCCGATCTGACCGCGACGATCTTCGACTACGGCGTACAGCGCCGGTCGCGTCCGTCGCTCGGCACGGTCACGTACGCCGAGCTGCGAAGCGGCCAGATCGAGATCGACGGCAAGAAGATCCCGACCGGTCCCATAAGCTCGCTTCCCAAGGCGCGTCGTGTCGCCGAGGAGCTCAAGACCTGGATCACCGAGCATCGTTTCACGCTCGCACCTCCGCTGCAGCCACTGCCGCAGATCGGTTCACAATCCTTCAAGCCGCTCGAGATACGTGCCGAGGAGGCGATCTAGATGCCACGCAAGAGACTCGACCTGACGTTTCCGCCCCGGCAGTCGCTAAAGCCGGTCATCTACCATCTCGTGAAGGATTACGAGCTCGTGCCCAACATCCTCCGCGCCCAGATCCAGGCCGGCCAAGAGGGCCGCATGGTCCTCGAGGTCACGGGCAGCAAGGAGGACTTGGCTTCCGGAATCGAGTTTCTGGAAAGCCAGGGACTCCAGGTCAACGAAGCCGCGAGTGACATCTGCTTGGATGAGGATCTGTGCGTGACGTGTGGGCTGTGCACGGCGGTCTGCAAACCGGGCGCGCTAGCGCTTTCACCGGGCGATTACGGTCTCGTTTTCGACAAAGACAAGTGCGTATATTGTGAGGCGTGCGTCGTGGCCTGTCCTCGGCGTGCCATCACTTTGACCTTCTGATCAGGGAGTAGTTCGGATGCCTGATATCAAACTGAGGCTCGGTCGCGAGGTGCTCGTGGTCGACGGCGCGCTGGGAACCATGATCCAGCGCTACGAGGTGCCCGCCGAGCAGTGCAAAGACCAGCTCAATCTCACGGCTCCCGAGATGATCGAGCAGATCGCTCGCGATTATGTGACCGTGGGTGCGGAGTGCATCACCACGAACACGTTTGGTTCGAGCCGGGTCAAGCTTGCTGAGTACGGGATTCAAGACCAGCTCGTCGAGATCAACCGTGCGGGTGTGGAGATTGCTCGCAGGGCCGGAGCTCAGCACGTGCTGGGCGATATCGGTCCGACCGGGCTCGTGCTGCAGCCCTTGGGTGAAGCACGCTTCGACGACCTTTTTGAGATCTTTGCCGAGCAGGCTGCGGCACTGGCGTCAGCATCCCCCGACGCGCTTGTGATCGAGACGATGACCGATATCGCGGAGGCGCGTTGCGCGCTACTGGCGGCCAAGTCGGTGTGTGATCTGCCGGTCTTTGTCACGTGCACGTTCGGCATCAACGGTCGCATGGACCTGTCGGGAACAGATCCGGCCACGGCCGCGGTGATCCTCGAGGCGGCAGGCGCCGACGCGGTCGGTATGAACTGTGGCCTAGGGCCAGAACAGATGCTCCCGCTCGTGCAGGCGATGGCCGCAGCGACCTCGCTCCCGATCATCGTGCAGCCCAACGCCGGGCTTCCGCAGTTGGTGGATGGTGCGACGGTGTTTCCCGGTACGCCCGATGAGATGGGTCAGCATGCCGCACTGTTCGTGGATGCGGGCGCGTCGATGGTGGGATCGTGTTGTGGCTCCTCACCGGCGTTCACCGGTGCGATCATGGACTTCGCCAAGAGCAAGAAGGTCCCGCAAGGAAGAACCGGCCTTCCGGGCACGGTGCTGGCAGGTCCTCGAGGGATTGCCACGATCGGCGCGGGTGCTCCGATTGCGGTCATAGGCGAGCGAATCAACCCCACCGGCAAGCCCGCGCTGGCGGATTCCTTGCGCTCGGGGTCGATGTCGGTTGTGCGTTCCTTTGCGGTCGAGCAGCACGAAGCCGGTGCGACACTTCTGGATGTCAACGTGGGAGCCGCAGGCGTCGACGCCCCGGCGGTGCTACCCGAGGCCATCAAGGCCTTGGTGGGCACAAGCGATCTTCCGCTCGTAATAGATACGACCGATCCGATCGCCCTCGAGGCGGCGCTGCGGGTCTATCCGGGTCGCGCGCTGATCAACAGCATCAACGGTGGAGTTGAGTCTTTGGCCACGGTGTTGCCGCTGACATCGCGATACGGTGCGGCCATGGTCGTGCTCGCACTCGATGATGACGGCATACCGCATGACGCTGACGGGCGCGCGGCGATCGTCGACCGTGTCCGGGCGGCGGCTCAGGCGGCCGGACTGCGCGACTGCGATCTCGTGGTCGACGCGCTTGTGATGACCGCGGCTACTGACGCCGATGCGCCGAGAGTCACGGTAGCCACTCTGGCCGCAGCGCACGCGTCGGGACTCGCAACCGTGCTCGGTGTGAGCAATGTGAGCCATGGACTGCCTGACAGGCCGACCCTGAACGCCGCGTTCATTGCCGCAGCTGCGGCTGCAGGGCTGGACGCAGGAATCATCAACCCGTCCGATGGTGTGGTCATGCAGGCGGTGCGCCTTGCGAATATCGCGCGCGCCGCGGGCACGTCGTCAGATGCTCATGAAGATGCTTGGCCCGCATGGGACGCCGCCTACGCGGCTGCACTGGCTCGAGCGAAGGGGCTGGCGGGTACCCAGGACACCGAAGCCGTCACGAGTGCGCATGTCGATTCGCGAAGCGCTGCAGACCGGCTCTCCTCGGCGATTGATAGGGGGGATGGCGACGCGGCTCCCGCCCTTGTGGACGCGGTGATCGCAGAGGGCGCGGACCCCGCGGCAGTGATCGGGATGGTGCTCACGCCCGCGATTCAGCGCTTGGGTGACGCGTACGGTCGCGGCGAGGTGTTCTTGCCTCAGCTCATGATCGCGGCAGACGCCATGAAGGCCGCCGTTGCGCAGGTCAAGACGTATTTGCCCGAAGGCGACGGATCAGGCGAGGGTCGTGTGGCGTTCGCGACTGTCAAAGGCGATATCCACTCGATCGGCAAAGACATCTGCATATCACTGCTTGAGAGTCAGGGCTTCGTGGTCACCGACCTGGGCGTCGATGTCGGCGAGGATGCGGTAATCGAAGCGGCGGGTGCGGCTGATGTAGTGTGCCTGTCGGCGCTCATGACCACG
>JAHIQC010000338.1 GCA_018902765.1 Actinomycetota bacterium
ATCTCAGCCGTATTCGCGCTTCTCTCCTCAGTTCAATCAGGCGAACCTCAAGGCGGCGCTACAGGCTTCGGGTTTGCGCTACCTGTACATGGGCGATTGCCTTGGCGGCCGGCCCTCTGGAGCGGGCATGTACGACTCTGGGGGGTTCGTGTTGTACTCAGCAGTCGCTGCGTCCACACGCTTCATGCAAGGCATAGAGCGACTCGAGTGCGGCGCAGAGGACTATCGTGTGGTCATCATGTGCAGCGAAGAGGACCCCACTTCGTGTCATCGCCACCTGCTCGTCGGACGCGTACTTGTCACCCATGGTCACGAAGTCATCCACTTGAGAGGCGACGGCACAACGGAGACTTATCAGCAAGTCGAGCTTCGACGTTTGCCGGGACAGATGAGTCTTCTTGTGCAGGAGGAAGCGCCGTGGAGATCTACACGATCGGTTTCACCAAGAAGTCCGCAGAGCAGTTCTTCGGACTTCTCAGACGACATGGAATCGAGCGACTAGTCGACATCCGCCTGAACAACTCGTCTCAGCTTGCCGGGTTCACTAAGGCTAGAGACCTGGAGTTCTTCCTTCGCGAGATTCTGGGAGCCAGCTACGTTCACGAGCCCCGTCTGGCGCCAACTGAGGAGATCCTGGGCGCGTACAAGCATGGCGGTTCGTGGAGCGAATACGAGCACGCATACATGAAGCTATTGCGTGAGCGCCAGGTTGAGTCGTTGTTGCGGCGTAGCGACTTCGAGCACCGCAGTGTTCTGCTCTGTAGCGAGCCGACGACGGAGCGTTGCCATCGACGGCTCGCCGCGGAATACCTGAGCGATGCGTGGGGGGACGTCAGGCGAATCGACATATAGGGGGAGCAATGCCGATTGTAGTCACGCAACTGACTCGAATGAGGGAAGGGCACGTGTGCGTCGCGGGTATTGACCCCGCGAGCGGCATGCATGTACGACCTGTCCTGCCGGATCACCAGCGTTGCCCGGATACGGTCCTCGCTCGCAACGGCGGGCCCTATGAATTGGGTGCTGTCGTCGACCTAGGCCGGGTTCGGCCAAGGGCTCGTCCGCCGGAGATTGAGGATGTCATCCTAGCGGGACGACCTGCGCATGTCGGCGACTTCGCGCCCGGAGACTTCTGGGCGCTCATCGACGACGCGGCTCAGGATGACCTTGAGGACATCTTCGGTGCCAGTTTCGGACGAAGGGGTTCGCAGGCTTGCGGCACGCCAGAAGGCTATGGTGACGCATCCCTCGGCGTGCTGCGTCCCGCTCGGCCCATGACCCTGCATTGGGACGAATGGAAGGGTCAGGCGAGGATCAAGGCTTCTGTGCCGTTCGGACGTGACCAGACCCGCGTGCCAGTTACAGACGTGCGACTATATGAGGCTGACTGCGTCACGCCAAGCTACGAACGGTTTGACCTTATGTCGCGGATGATTCGAAGCGGGCGCCCCGTCTTGGTGGCTGTGGGTCTTTCGCGGCCCTACGCGCCTGACGGTGGTGAGGCTTCCCATTGGCTCCAGGTAAATGGGATCTACGTTGGTGACGGTGACCTCTGGCGCGACGGCGACGGTCGCGATTGAGGTGCTAACAAACGGATCAACCTGACAGTGAATATGGGCTCGGTACCAGTCGTATGTGACGATGGTGCCGGGCCTTGTCTGTCGGGCTGACCCACAACCTGACTGACCGGAAGTGTCCTCGGCGAGATCTGTCGCCCGACTGACGAGGCCTCGTTCCAGCAGTCGCACGCGACCGGAACGGGCGTCCGTGACCTCATAGGAGCCTGCGCGAACAGGAGCCCGTCACTGTCTTGTCCGCCCGCCCGGCCGGTGCGTGCCTCCATCGGAAGGCGGTCTTGAGCATGGCAGGGAGCACAGCGGTTGTCATCGGCGGCGTCGACACGCACGGTCACACTCATCAGGCGGCGGCAATCGATTCTGCCGGCCGGATCCTCGGCAGTGCGGAGTTCGAGGCGTGCGCACAAGGCTACAGGGAGTTGCTCGCGTGGCTGCGTGACCACGGCTCCGTTGATTCGGTCGGGATCGAGGGCACGGGCTCGTACGGAGCGGGTCTGTGCCGGCATCTGCTCGCGGAGGGAGTGAGAGTCCTCGATGTCGACCGTCCGGACCGAAGGACGCGTCGGACCCGGGGCAAGTCCGATCCGATCGATGCGGAGTCGGCGGCCAGAGCGGTGCTCGCCGGGACCGCGACGACGGTGCCGAAGGATCGCAGCGGTGCGGTCGAGTCCATCCGCACGCTGCGAATAGCACGCTCAGGGGCCGTGAAGGCCCGGACCGCGGCGATGAACGCACTCCGGACGACGATCAGCACCGCGCCTGAGGCGATGCGCTCGGGACTCGAGGCGCTCATGCCCGCGAAGCTCGTTGATACCTGTGCCGCGCTGCGCCCAGACCGCGACAAGATCGAGGATCCCTTGCAGGGCACCAAGCTCGCGTTGCGCTCGATCGCACGCAGGATCGAGAGCCTTGACGCCGAGGTGCACGAGCTCGATGCCGCGCTCACACGGTTGGTGCGACAGGCGGCACCCACTACCGTTGCCATCCTCGGTATCGGGGTCGACCACGCCGGACAACTGCTCGTGTCCGCCGGACAGAATCCGGAGCGATTCCACTCCGACGCTGCTTTCGCGCGTCTGTGCGGAGTCGCTCCTGTTCCGGCTTCGAGCGGTCGGGTGTCCCGTCACCGATTGAGCCGCGGAGGTGATCGTCAGGCCAACAGGGCACTCCACATGGCTGTGGTGGTGCGACTGGGGCGCTGCCCGCGCACGAGGGAGTACGTTGAGCGGCGGACGGCAGAGGGACTCTCCAAACCGGAGATCATGCGCTGCCTGAAGCGGTACCTGGCCCGAGAGGTCTATCATGCTCTCAGGGTTGACCTGCAGGAGCTCGGGGGGCTTGACACGATATAGGAGCATCTCGCTTCGTTCCCAGGTTATCCCTAAGCACGTTCGACCGAGCAGGAGTTGGATGTACTGTCCTCGCTGTGAATCCGAGTATCAGCCCGGGTTTCTTGAGTGCGCAGAATGCGACACTCTTCTCGTTGATGAGTTGACGCCCACGTCGCCGTACACACCGCTTCGGCTTGAGACTGTGTTCGCCGCTGGCCGCCCTGATCTCGTCGCCATCGCCAAGTCCGTTCTCGTGTCCGCCGACGTGGAGTTCGTGGTGCGCGGCGAGCATCTTCAGGAGATGTTCTCGTGGGGGCGATTCCCCTATGGCTACAACGTCTTCATCGGTCCGATCGAGTTGTTGGTCTCTGCGGATGACGCTGTCGACGCACGCGCGCTGTTGGCCGACATTGGCAGTTCGGAATCCTCGATCTATGCGGGAGAGCTGCCTTCGGAAGACGCTGTCATCGTCAGCCCGATGCAGCGACGGGTGCGCGCATTGAGTCGGCTTATCGTCATGATGGTTCTGCTGTACTGGGCGTTGGGTTTTGGAGCAGGCCTCATCTCGTTGGTCTACTCCGCGTTGTTTGGCAACTGAGTCGCGGCGCAGCCATGCCGTTCGAACAAGCGCTTCGAGCAGAGCGCAGGGCTGCATTGTGATGAGAGCGCTGAGCGCCTCCGGTTGCCCGGATATACTAGAAGTGATATAGTCCTTCTCGCCTCAAGTCCTTCGGCGGCTTGTTGCCGCGTACCGAGGAGAATCTCATGGGCCAATTTGTCAGCCTCAACCCCCACGCAGAACCTGGCCTCGGCTCTGGTCATGCCGTGCGCCTCGGTCTCGCTCAAGAAATCTCGCGGTTGGTAGCCGAGCGCGGCCTCACCCAGACCGAAGCCGCAGAGCTCGTGGGCGCAACGCAGCCGAACATCTCGGCGATTCTTGCCGGGAAAGTGGATGGATTGTCGATCGAGCGCCTTGTGCGCATCCTCAACGCACTCGATCATGACGTGCACCTGGTCGTCTTGCCCAAGTCCGTTCGAGCCAGGACAGCCTCAGCGCGCGTATTCGCCTGCCGGTCGGAGCCGATTGCGGATACGGGAGTCTCGTGATGCACGCTTCTGGCGCGCGCCCGCTACACCCGGGGTGATACTGCGTGAGAGCATCATGAACTCGTATGACCTGGCTGCACACGAGGTCAGTCGCGCAACCGGCCTCAGCGTGGACGAGATTACTGATCTTGCCGAGGAACGTGCATCCCTCACCGTCGTCACGGCTCTGAAGCTTGCGGCGTACTCTGACACGCCGGTCGAGGACTGGCTACGCATGCAAAGTGCCCTGGCCGCTTGGGAGGCCGCACGTGTGATGGCAGAGGAGCTCGCTGCAATTGAACCCTTCGATACCAATCGAGGCATGTGGGCAAACCGGGACCCCTTGCCGCCCGAACTGCTGGAGCAGCTTCGCGAGAGTTGTGCCGATTTGGATGACCCACGACGGTACCTCATAAGGTCGAGTTTCGATGGCAGCAGCGAGTGGGCCGCGTACTACGATGCGGAATCCGATTGCTGGGCGACTGACCTTCCGAGTGGGACCCGTTTCAAACGCCGGTGGGCCGCTGAGAAGGTTCTCGAGGGGATGGCCGACGAGCACCACGACGTAGTCGAGATCGATATAGCCACAAATATGGAAATTCTGGCGCAGCGGGTCTCGGTGCGCCAAAGGCGGAATTTCCGGGGGCTCAAGCCCGACGAGGATTCAGGAGTGCGCGGCTAGTCATTGGTCCGCCGCTCGACGTTAGACTCGAATGGAGGACGTGCAATGGCTTGGGGTCGGATCAAGCCCGAACACGGCGGAGCGAAACAAGGCAAGGGATTCTGGGGGAGGAAGTGGGAGGCGAAGGCCGCGAGCAGGCGCGCGCGCCGGCGCGGCCCTACCGCGAGGATCGGGGGCCGTGATTCGTAGCCCAACACGTCAGCAGGACGCCTACACGCGTTCTGCGCTGTGCGAGCGTATCCAGTCCGCGAGCGCGGGCTCATCGAGTGCTCCGGAGGCAAGAGCGACCATCGTGGTCACCACTTCGGACTCCTCGGCGGTGAACTGAAGACCGTTGAGTCCCAGGAACACCGCCATCGCCATGAAGGCCACGCGCTTGTTGCCGTCGACGTAGGGATGGTTGCTCGACAGTCCGAACCCGTATGCCGCCGCAAGCCCGGCCAAGTCCGTGGGCGGTTCGTACGCCAGTTTCTGGCGTGGGCGCGCGAGTGCGGATTCGAGCAGATCCTCGTCTCGCAGTCCCGGCAGTCCGCCATGGGTGAGTAGCATGTCGGTGTGCACTGCGTCGATGACCACCCGCGTGACCCAGCGCGGTTCTTGGTTGCTGTGAGCCATGGGCTACTTGGCCAGTTCGCGCAATGCGTTGCGGTATGTGCGGGCCACACTCGATGCAATCGAGAGCGCTTCTTCGGTGTCCGGGTCGTAGGGGGTGAGCAGGATCCCGCGATCCGTCTCGATGGCGATCACGGTGTCGCCGGCCTCGAGCTTGAGTCTGTCTGCCATGTCCTTGGGCAGCGTGGCGGCTATGGAGCCGCCCGCGCGCCGCAGTTTCACTCCCTGGGTCATCTCTGGGCCTCCGTCGATAGGGTTACACCGAGTGTAGCATACTTGTGCTACACAACCGCCGCGTAACAAGCGTATCGAGCGGACGGTGCAAGGTAGAATGGCCTGAGCTGTCAACGCCGTCGCTCAAAGCGCAACACTTTGGACGGAACCCTATGTCCTGCACCAGTTCACGGTAGTGGGGGGAGTGATCGCAGCATGTCGAGTGCCGTCCCGTTCATCACCCGCGCTCTCGGGCCCAACGATACGGGCCTGATGCGGGACTTGCTCGGCGTCTTCGGTGAGGCCTTTGAAGACGTCGAGACGTACTGCGCCGTCCAACCCAGCCCGGCCTATCTGCAGCGGCTTCTCGCGGGTGACTCCTTCATCGCGCTCGTCGCTTTGGATGGCGAGGACGTGGTCGGCGGAATCGCCGCGTATGAGCTGCGCAAGTTCGAGCGTGAGCGCAGCGAGATCTACATTTACGACCTGGCCGTCGCCGCGTCATACAGACGGCAAGGCATCGCGACCGCACTCATTGAGCTGCTTCAGCGCATCGCAACGGCGCGGGGCGCATGGGTCGTCTTCGTGCAGGCTGACCTCGGCGACGATTCTGCCATGGGGCTCTACTCAAAGCTCGGCGTGCGCGCAGATGTCCTGCACTTCGACATTGCGCCGAGATAGTGTGCCAAAAACGATTCTGCAAGCCCGACGGGTCCGTCCAACAAAGGCCGTCGGCTACGTGTCGCTCGATCAGCTGGCTAACGCGACTGAGTCGGAGATCGCGTCGCTTCACGGGATGGGGCCCAAGGCGATTCGGCTGTTGCGGGATGCGCTAGCGGAGCGAGGTTTGGCATTTCGGTCGGAGTAGACCTGGGCCGATGCAGGCGTCGAGCAAGCGCATCGAGGAGGCGAACGGTATTCTCGGAAGCAAGCGCGTGGGCGTCTGCTCACGCGCAAGAATGTTGGATGCACTTGGCCCCGAACCCATTCGCGGGCCGCCGGGTATCTTCTGGGTGGAGATCACGGTCAGGCATGGCGGTCAGACGTAGACCAACGGAGGTTGCGATCCCATGGCGAACACGCAGGCTAAGCCAACACGTTAGCAGTACAGAGGTGCGCTCGTTTGGTGGGTCCGCCACGATGGGTATCACAACGGCCGCCGGGGTAACAACAGTCTGACGGGCAGGAAGCGACTACTCGCCCTTCCACGCTCATGAACACAGCCGCTTGGCCGTGCTGAGAGGGGAACTAATGGGACTGCTAAGTTGGATCATTGTCGGCGGACTCGCCGGTCTGCTGGCTCGGTCACTGATGGGTGAGGGGCGCTCGGGTTGCCTGATGGCCATCCTTCTCGGCGTCGTGGGCGCTTTCATCGGCGGCTTCGTGATGAGCCTGTTCGGATTCGGCGGCGTCAACGGCCTGAGCCTTTGGTCGATTGTGGTGGCGACAGTTGGCGCGGTTCTTCTTCTCGCAATCGCACGTGCGCTTCGCCGCTGAGCATTTCGCGCATGACTGCAGCTCGAAGTGTTCAACCCGCCGTTTTGAGGCCAAGTGAGTAGCCACGCCGAACGCGTTGAGGCAGGTCAGGACGTCAACACCCCGCGGGGTGACGCCCTGATTGTAATCGGCTTGGCTTCGGCCCCGCTGACATTCTCAGATGAGCGGAATCAATCATCTTGGAGTATGCTTGCACATGCCGAACATGAATAGGGACTCGACGTTCCCACGATCAGGGCGCTGCCAACGGCCTCCCGATCGTGATCGAGTTCGGCAGTCTGTGCCGATACTGAAGGGGGTACTCTGCCATGAAGGCGACGTCCAGGATACGGACGCTTCCACTTGCCGCGATGATGGTTCTGGCGCTAATCGCTGTTCCCGCAACCGCCATGGCGGCCGAACCTACCGTGAACCTTGGCACAACCGCCGGGTTCGCCGTATTGGCGGGCACGACGATCACGAACACGGGACCGACCACGATCACAGGCGACGTTGGTCTGCACCCGGGCTCGGCATTCGTGGACACGGGCGTGACGCTGATCGGGGCGCGGCATATCGCCGACGCCGTCGCGAACCAGGCCAAGATCGATCTGGTCACCGCGTACAATGACGCCGCAGGCAGACCCGTCAGCGGCGCCGTACCCGTCGATCTCGGCGGACTCACTCTCACTTCAGGTGTATACAACTCGGGCGGCGTCACCTCGATCACTGGCACTCTTACCCTCGACGCCCAAGGCGACCCTGACGCAGTCTTCATTTTCCAGAGCTCAGCGACGCTGATCACCGCTTCTGGCAGCGCTGTCGAATTGATCAACGGTGCACGGTTCTGCCGCGTGTTCTGGGTCGTTCCTAGCTCCGCTACTTTGGGCACGAACTCTACGTTCGCGGGGCACATCTTCGCGCTGACGGACATACACGCGCAGACCGGCGCCACGGTTGAGGGGCAGTTGCTCGCGCGCAATGGCGAAGTCACTCTCGACTCCAATGTGATAACCAACGAGATCTGCGCACCCGCGCGGGTCATTAGCATCGACAAGAGCGCCTCGCCGACCGCCCTGCCGTCCGGACCGGGTTCGGTCACGTACACCTATGAGGTAACGGCCCCAGGGACTGTCGAATTCAGCAGCGTGACCGTCGCGGATGACAAACTCGATTCGGTGACCTATGTCTCCGGGGACACGAACAGTGACGAGATCCTTCAGCCCGGTGAGACGTGGATCTACACAGCCACGGTCAGGCTCACGGAGACAACTACCAACGTTGTCACGGTCACGGGTATCGGAGCCGGGGTTGCCACAAGCGATACCGCGACCGTCACTGTCGAAGTGGGAACCGGTCGGCGTCTTCCGAATACCAGCACTCCCTGGTATGGCGTCTTGCTTGCAGGCTTTGTGCTGATTCTTGTTGGGGCCGCGGGTTGGATCGCACAGAGAAGCCATGCCTAGGGCAAGACCCTCGCACGGCACGCGCTCCTATCTTGGCACAGCATCACTAGGGCTCGTGATCCTGGGAATCGCGCTGGTCGGGTGGGCATTGTTCAACATCATCGGGTCCTCCTCGGGAGATCCGACAGCCTCGTTGCGCCCGATCAAAGTATCGGGTGATTCCCCGACTGTGTCGGTCAATGCATCAGATGTGCTGGGGCCTTGGCAACCCAACTACCCCGAGAATCCCGCAGTTGGCGAGGTTCTGGGAATGCTCTCGTTTCCGACTCTCGGGCAGACGTTCGACGTCATCGAGGGTACAGGTGATGAGGAACTCAAACGGGGCGTTGGCCACATGCTTGACACGGCGATGCCTGGCGAGCCAGACAACTGCGTCATCTCGGGGCATCGCGACACGGTCTTCTCTGATCTCGGCAAGCTCGATAGAGGCGACCAGATCATTCTGCAGACGGCCGCAGGCACGTTCGCGTATGAGATCGGTCAAATCCGCATCGTGGACAAGGACGACCTAACTGTCGTTGTGCCTGCCGATCACGCTGTCCTGTCGATCAGCACCTGCTATCCATTCAACTACGTTGGCAGCGCGCCGAAGAGGTACGTGCTCGTCGCGAATCTGGTGGGGAGCTAGGAAGGTCAGGTTTGTCTGATCTAGGCCGATGGACGTCAGCGAGATCTCACCCGCCAAGAGCACGAACCGCTTTGTATGGGATGCAGTAGGGAGGCTCGTGGCTCGTGGGCGTTTGATCGGATTTGAATCGCCCACCGCGTCGCACACCTCGAGTATGAGCGTGTCTGCCATGTACTGGGTTAGGAGATTCGAGTGAGATTCCATCTTGGTTCGGTTCCCGACGATGCGGAGTTCGACCCGGAGATGGGCAGCTGGACTAGGCTCAAGGAGCCGCGCTTCGGTTGGATGATGCTCATGGTGCTGCCGGTGTCCGTTCTGGTTGTCGCCGCGCTGTCGTCTGCGTGGTCCGTCGTGCTACGTATGTATGGCGCGCCCTCTGCTCTGGAGGGCGTAGTGACGCCTGCGGTAGCAGGTCTCCTTCTGCTGGGGTGCGCCGCAATCATTCTGGTCCACGAGACGATCCATCTGCTTGCTCTGCCGCGTCTTGGGCTGACTGCGGACACGGTGCTCGGCTTCTGGCCACAGACGCTCACGCCCTATGTGTCCTTTGAGGGTGAGACATCGCGGGCGCGCCAGATCGCAGTCGGACTTGCTCCGTTTCTTGCGCTGTCAGTCGCACCGCTCCTCACGGGTGTTCTGTTCGGATGGGCTCCCTTGTGGGTCGTCGCTGTGAGCCTGTTGAACGGGCTTGGCGCCTCCGCCGATCTCGTAGGTGTTGTGCTTGTCGTTTGGCAGGTTCCAAAACGCGGGCGAGTTCGAAACAAAGGGTTGGCGACGTGGTGGCGCACTCCGGCCTGAGAAGGGCATCGAGTGGACGATCTATCCGGTAGTCGGAGGCCCCGAAGCAGTCAGGACTCGAGGGGCCCGGAGGGCTTCTTTTCGGCGCCCATCGCGAGCCGGAATTCAAACACTCGCCCTCGCTTCGTCTGCTCGAGATAGCCGAGCTTCACCAGCTGCAGGAAGTCCTGGCGCGCGGTTTCGTAGGCAAGGCCCCTTGCCCGGGCGTGGTGTCTGATCGTGAACACCGTCGTCGGCGTCTCGAAGGCCTTGTCCAAGATCCGCGCCTGGCGATGGTTGATGCCGAGGCCATGGAATCTCGCGCACAACGCTCGATACCGGCGTGACGCGCCGTCCAGCTCGCGCTCGGCCTCGATGTAGGCGTTGAGGAACAGATGCAATCGCGTGATGACGAACGTCGTTGCATCGAATCTCGGCTCTCCTACGTTGGGTGGGGGAACTGCCCATTCGGAACTCTGTGTACGCGTCAGAGGCGTCCACGGTAGGGCGCGGTACCCTTGCTGGTATTCGTAGATGTGGGCAATAAGCCGTGCGAACAGCCCGTTTGCCACCGCGAAAGGCTGTACTCGCCGGATCCAGTAGAAGTACACGATCGTCTTGACGAGTGGATGCACGAACGGCTTCTGGCTATCGGTGGCGTACGAGGCAATCGCACTCATTTCGCTGGGTATTCGCTGGGGGAGGGCGCCGCGCCCGTCGGCGGCGAATCCGACACCTGGGTTCTCTGTGTGTTCGCTGGTGCGGTAGACACCGCCAGTGGTCTTGTCCAAGGCAAGCTGGGCGTGCAGCTCGCACAGCCGATCCACCGTGAGCGGGGCGGCGGCCAGCTCCGGCAGGCGCTTCATCATCTCGAAGAAGCGGAGAACCCATCGCTCGTAGTCGGTTGAAGGCTTTCTGCCCTCTTGCAGCATGCGGCGAGCGCCGTTCATGGCCTGAGAAAGCTCGATTTCGTTGGTCGGTGACAGTTCGCCCATCGTGAGACCGAGAGGCAGCACCTCTTCGATCAGAATCCGATTCTGCACATGCCTGATCTCGTCATCAGGAAGTTCAGTAGCGGAGCTGAAGTCAAAGCCCGCCCGGATATCGATCCAATGGAGCAGCTCGACCATTTCGGCAGAGAGCGTGATCCAGCCGGCATAGTCCCCCCACGCGCCCGCGAGAATTGTGAGCCCCTGTGCCCGGCGCACCGCTCCAAGCAAGTGCGCGACCGCGTCCCTCGGCAGGCCGAGTGTGGCGTTCTGGTTGGCGAATCCGTCGCGTTCCGTGTAGTCGACGTGAGCCGCTTGGAAGAGATAGTCGAGGCGCCCGTCGTCGAGGGCTTGAATGAGAAGAAGTGCGGTGGGTTTGTCGATCGACTCGTTCATAGACCTACTCCACATCGAAGGAGATGCGCTTCTGGGGCCAGTTCCGGAGCCTGACTCATGTGAACTGTATCGCGGATGCCAGCGATAAATGTCACGACCATTGTACTACCGATAGCGAGAACAGGATAAGTCTGATTGCATCGCTATTCGGCCCGCCATACCATCTCCTGTTGCGGGACGATAAAACATATTTCCGAATAGTAGTATGCAGGTCACCGCCCACATAGACGGCCATTCTCGACAAGCTAGACGCCAGTATTCTGCGTTGGGATACTAATTGCGTCCAAAATGGTAGTATACTGATGGTCGTGGCACACACGATGTGCCCAATGCGCGATGCAGTGGACCCGGCAGTCCAGTTGTGGAGCACCAGTTCTAAGCCCGTCTCCAAACGCGGAAGGACTGGAGCTTCGGAGGAAAGGGGTAAGGCGTGTCAGCGAACCTGTTGTTCAGCTCGACAGCTTGGCTTGTGTGGTTGGCGCCGTTCGCGGGGATTCTGGCTGCGGGGGTAACCAAGCGCCAGAATCCACGCATCGAGGGCGATCGCGTGTTGCGTCACGACACTGCGGCCATCGTCGAGCACTGGACGCACGGGATCTCGACGGCGGTCCTGCTCGTCTCGGGAATCGTCATGGGCATCTTCTTCGTCCCCGCGCTGGTCAGTGGCGGCCAGTCGATCGCTGTGGCGATGGACATCCATTTCGCCGCAGTCGTGGTGTTCCTCTTTGGGACCTTCTACTACGCGGCGAACACGATTCTCGCTCCCCAGCGCCTGAGGGAGCACCTGCCTACAGGTGATGCGCTGGATTACACCCAGCGCCACTATGGGAAGCTCCTCGGCTTCAAGAAGTTCACGATGCCGCCAGAGCGCAAGTACTTCGAGTCCGAGAAGATGGCCTACCTCATGGCCGCGGCGACGACGATCACCATCATCGTCACCGGCCTTCTGAAAGTCTCGGCCCACTCTTTCGACGTTCCCGCCG
>JAHIQC010000339.1 GCA_018902765.1 Actinomycetota bacterium
CCCCGGTCTGGTTACCTATGGACCCAAGTTCACGCTCTGGCTTGGCGTCGGTCTGCTCCTGATCTTCGCAGCAGGATCACTTGCCGCCGCCGTGCAGTTAGCCAACGCCGAGGACTGGGTCAAGAGCCGCTTCGCGGGTGAGCAACAACAGGACGCACAGCTGCCAGAGTTGCGTTCAGTGCTCGCGGATATGTCAATCGCCGCTGGGCTCTCCGTGCCACCTCGATTGATGGTCTTTGAGTCCGACTCCCTTAACGCATGTGCCATCGGCACGAACCGAAATCGTCCAGTGATCGGGGTGACACGAGGGTTCCTCGCACATTTGGATCCGGCGGAACAACGTGCGGTCATAGCGACGCTTATCGCGCGCATCGTAGCGGGAGATATTCTGTTCGCCACGGCGCTTGCGGCCCTGATGGGTCCGCTCAAGGCGATTCGAGACGCCAAGAACGGAACCGGGGCGATTGCGGATGCATGTGCCTGGGGATCGGACGGATGTGTTTCTGGCGGTTGCGCCAACGGATGCGGAGACACGGGGGGCTGTCTGTTCGATGGGCTCACCGAAGGTGATTCCGATGGCTGCGCAGGCGCACTGGGATTGATCGTGTTCGCGGCAGTGGTGATCGCGCTCACCTGGGTGGCAGTGACTGTTGCAGCATGGATCGTGACCGCCTGGGGCAGGGCGCTTCAGCGGACGAGTTACGAGAAGGCCGACGCGGAGGGGATGCTGCTGCTCAAGGATCCGGCGTCCATGCTCAGCGCTCTTGGAAAGATGGTCGCGACCTCGAATCTCATGGCTGACGGGGATCCGTCATACGACGGCATCTTCTACGCCGCCACGAGCGGGACCTCGGCCGTCGACAAGAGGGAGCGACGTAGGTATCGCCGGCTGCAGGAAGTCCTCGGCGTGGAAGGTGGCACGGCGCCGCTGCAGTAACGGTGCAATGACGCCGCCGGCCCGGATAACGAGATCCGGACCGGCCGCTCGTTGCGCTCAGAGCGTGAGTTCAGCTGCCCAAAGCCCGTGCAGATTGCAGTAGGCTACGGCTCGTACGACAGTGCCGCTCGGCAGGTCCACGTGGACACAGACGTGCGGTTCGGTGGCAACCGGAGACAGGTCGAACCTAGCGATCGCATTGCCATCGGCGAGTACCTCGATCCACTGGAAGTAGTGGTCGGGTGTGTTCGGGTGCGGGACATGGTGTCCGGTCTTGACCCAGATGCGGGTCTTTGACTCGATGGTCTCGAGCCCGATGTGCGGAGTGTGCTTCTTCTCGAAGTCCCCCGCCGCATCAAGATCGGTCACAAGATTCATCGGGGCGAGTATCGGTGCATCGCTCATGGCTTCTCCTTCGCTAAAACGACAGTGCGCCTTGACGACGCACAGGGGTTTATACCCCGCGCGCATCATTCGCGATGCGCATCGGAGGCGAGGTCTTGTAGAATCGTGGGACACAAACGACTCGGAATGAATGGCGGTAGCGATGTTCACCCCGCGAGAGACCCTGATTGCACGCGACGACATGGTCTTGGTCATCATCGACGTCCAAGACAAGCTTGCTGCCGCCATGCCACACCGCGATCGCGTGATCACTGCGGTCAATCGTCTCGCACGCGCCGCGGCGCTCGTAGGCGCGCCACTGATCTTGACTCGCCAGTATCCGCAGGGTCTCGGCCCCACGGTTCCTCAAGTCGAAGACACGCTGCTCGACTTGGCGCAGCACGGTGCCCGTGTGTCCGGCGTGGACAAGACGGCGTTTTGCTGTGCTTCCGAGGAGAGCTTCCTTGAGGCACTATCAGCCACCGGTCGCAGGCAAGTGGTCTTGGTCGGTATGGAAACGCATATATGCGTGGCTCAGACGGCCCTGGCCCTATCGGGCACTGGCTTTCAGGTTCAAGTTGCTGCGGATGCCTGCTGCTCGCGCGACGACGAGATGCATGAGCTTGCTTTGCAGCGTATGAGGCATGGCGGAATCATCGTGACCACATCGGAGTCGGTCATGTATGAGGCGGTCGCGCGAGCCGGAACCGACGAGTTCAAGAGCTTGCTTCGAATCGTGAAGGAGTAGGCTTCCGCCGCAGCGTCCAGTGCGGACCCCAGGGCTGGCCCGAGATGCTTCGTGCCTCCTTCTTCTGCGCCCATTCTGCGATAGGAAAGGACGACCCCAGATGGCTCGAACCATCGACGGAACACTCGTAGCCGCCAAGATCAAGTCAGAGGTGGCTGAACAGGTCGCCTCGCTCGTCGAGCGCGGCGTTCGCCCGGGTCTGGCTGTTGTACTCGTGGGCGATGACCCGGCGTCGCACTCGTACGTGCGGATGAAGGAGAAGGATTGCGAGGAGGTCGGCATCTTGAGTCGCGACCTTCGTCGACCAGCGCAAACCACTCAAGCCGAGCTCAATGACCTCATCGACCAGTGCAATTCCGATCCGTCGATACACGGAATTCTTGTTCAGCTTCCGTTGCCGGCGCATCTGGACGAAGAGGCCGTGCTGGCACGCATCAGCCGCGAAAAGGATGTCGACGGGCTTCACCCGACCAATCTCGGGCGACTCGTCCGCGGAATTCAAGCACCTAGAGCGTGCACTCCCTGGGGCGTTATGAAGATGCTAGAGCATTACGGCATAGACCCCGCCGGCAAGCGCGCTGTCGTGGTCGGTCGCTCATCGATCGTGGGCAAGCCGATGGCGCTTATGCTTCTCGAGGCCAACGCCACGGTCACAGTGTGTCATTCCAAGACGCAAGACCTGCCCGTCGTATGCCGGGAGGCGGACATTTTGATCGCCGCGGTTGGCAGGCCCGAGATGGTGACCGCTGAGTTCGTCAAGCCTGGCGCCGTGGTTGTCGACGTGGGAATCAACCGAACAGACAAGGGCATGGTGGGCGATGTCGACTACGCTTCTGTGGAGCCGATCGCCAGCGCCATCACGCCTGTGCCCGGCGGGGTGGGCCCTATGACCAGAGCGATGCTTCTTGCCAATACCGTGGCCGCCGCGACGGTCGCTGTAGGAGCCCAGAACTTGTAACTCGAGCATATTCACGAGAATCGCACATCGCATGGGGTGACGAATGCCCAAACCCCTCCCTATAATCGTGAACGCGATAACGAACTCGATGCTCGGAGGTATGGATGGCGCGCCGCAAAGCGGGATACCGAGTTCTGCGGTACTCGATGCAGGCAGCAA
>JAHIQC010000340.1 GCA_018902765.1 Actinomycetota bacterium
ATCACGAATCTACGGTGCCGCTGCGACTCCGAGTCTCATTCGACTCGGGAGTCTAGCCAGCGCAGAGTCCATTCCAGCGCTAGTTGATGTCAACCGGCTGATTACGCGTCACAGCGCTGTCGTGGGGACGACGGGAGCCGGCAAGTCAACCACCGTCGCGGGACTGCTTTGTACACTCACTGATCCGGCACGCAACCCCTCGGCACGCGTGATCATTTTCGACATTCATGGTGAGTATTTCCAGGCGCTTAGCGATCGTGCGACGGTCTTCAGGGTCAATGCGAATGAGGAGGCCGGTGAACGTCAGCTATCCGTTCCCTACTGGGCGCTGAGTTTCGACGAGCTGTTGTGCCTGACCCCATTTGCTGGCGTGGGAGACACTGACCGAGCGGGGCTCATCGACAAGGTCCGAGAACTAAAGCTGGCGTCCTTGGCTGCACAACCACGTGGCGGCGTCACACAGGATACCCTGACGGTCGACAGCCCCATCCCGTTCAGCATCCATCGGCTCTGGTACGAGCTATACCGGCTGGTCTGCTCGACCCACACCGACAAAGGCCAGAATCAAAGCGCGGCAACGGAGGCCATCCAGAACGATGTCCATGGCCAACCCATGGTGGGCGACATTATGCGTGCGGTGCCGCCTCGATATGAACCGATCACCGCCGGCGGAGCGGATCGGGTGTACCTCGCTTCGGCACCGCTCAATCTCCGCAGACAGCTCCTCGCCATGCAGTCGGTGCTCTTGGACAGTAGGTTCGACTTTCTCTTCCGGCCCGGCCCGTGGTGCCCTGAGCCGACTCTCGACAACCTTGACGCTCAGCCGACCGAGGATCTGGACTCACTGCTTAGCCAGTGGATAGGCGGCGATTCCCCGATTACCATTCTGGATCTTTCGGGCGTTCCGGCTTCGATTCTTACGAGCATCATCGGCGTGCTAATTCGTCTCATTTCGGATGCCTTGCTGTGGGCGCGCGCGTTGCCCGAGGGCGGAAGGCAGCGACCGCTGTTGTTTGTGCTCGAGGAGGCACACAACTACTTAGGGACGGGGACCACAGGGTCGGCGGCAACTGCGACTCGTCGTGTGGTCAAGGAGGGGCGCAAGTACGGACTCGGAGCGATGATTGTGAGCCAGCGGCCTGCCGAGATCGACGCAACTATCCTGTCGCAGTGCGGCACCATCTTTGCCATGCGCCTGGCGAACAGTACGGATCGCGCCCACGTGGCGAACGCGGTCACGGACAACCTCGAAGGACTGCTGGCGATGCTGCCCGCCTTGCGTACCGGTGAGGCTATCGTCGTGGGGGAGAGCGTGCAGTTGCCGCTCAGGGCTCTAATCGATCCTCCATCAGGAGACAGGCGACCCGACAGCGACGACCCCAAGGTGTACGATTCCGATGCTGCCAACGGATGGAACGCGAAGCGGAAGGATGAAGACTACTTGCGGGTGGTCCGTGCTTGGCGAAGTGAAGGCAGAGCGGTGCCAAAGGAAGAGGAGGGTGAGTAGTGGAGCGCATGCCGGTGGACTCATCCAACCTAGTCTCCGTCGGTTATGACTCCGACTCGATGACCCTTGAAGTCGAGTTCGGAAGCGGCTCAATCTACCAGTACTTCGATGTTCCAGCGGTTGAGTACGAGCAGCTCATCGCGGCCTCGTCGGTTGGCAGCTACTTCTGCCACAACATCCGCGACGTGTATCGGTATGCGCAGTTGTAGAGACGAGCTGCCGGCGCTCATCACGAGGTCCGCATAAAACATCCCTTCGTGAACATCGGCGAGCGTCATGCGGCGCCATGGGATGTCGAGCTGGTTGTAGATCAGTTGGCTAGGCTGTGGGATACAGGCGCAGGCTCAGCTCGGAATCGTGTGTGGGAGAGCTTCAGTCGCCTCGCCTCGACCCAACGTGATAGGAGCGCGCCGACGGATTGCCGCGGGGTGCTCCGGAGTGGGCTTCACGCTCTCCGTTGCCAGGCACATAGGGCGTTTATCTGTCCCCTCCAGTAACATAGGGGTCAGGTTCGAGTAGGACGTGAACCTCCAGCGCACGTCCGATCCTCTTCCGTCCAGTCCGACCCCGATACCCCCCGCGTTTCGTTGCATGCCACCGCGAGCGCTTAGAATGACCGCAGCTAAAGTGCCCCGTTCGCAGGAGAAGTCGTACCCACATGGTCCCAGCCACGAAGGAAGCACAGCGCGCCGAACTCCATAAGATGATATGGCGGATCGCGAACGATCTTCGCGGGTCTGTCGATGGCTGGGACTTCAAGAGCTACGTGCTCGGCATCCTCTTCTACCGATTCATCTCCGAGAACCTCACCGCCTACCTCAACGCGGGCGAGCACAAGGCGGGGCGCCCAGAATTCGACTACGCGAAGCTCTCCGACGCCGATGCAGCGTTCGGTTGCCGCGAGACGGTGGCCGAGAAGGGCTTCTACATCCTGCCGAGCCAGCTGTTCGCGAACGTCCGCGAGCGTGCTGCGGATGACGAGAACCTCAACGAGACGCTCGAGCGGGTCTTCCGCAACATTGAAGGCTCCGCCGTCGGCGCCGACAGCGAGGACGACCTCAAGGGCCTCTTCGATGATCTCGACGTGAACAGCGCCAAGCTCGGCCAGACAGTGGCGAAGCGGAACGAGAAATTGGTCAAGCTGCTCGACGCAATCGGCGACCTTGGCCTGGGGGACTTCGAGAACCACACGATCGATGCGTTCGGCGACGCGTACGAGTACCTCATGCAGATGTACGCGTCGAGCGCCGGCAAGTCGGGTGGTGAGTACTACACCCCGCAGGAGGTCAGCGAGCTGCTCGCCCGGATTACGGTGGTGGGCAAGACCGAGGTGAACAAGGTCTACGACCCGGCGTGCGGCTCCGGCTCGCTGTTGTTGAAGTTCGCAAAGGTGCTGGGGAAGGAAAACGTTCGCCAGGGCTTCTTTGGCCAGGAGATCAGCCTGACCACGTACAACCTCGCGCGGATCAACATGTTCCTTCACGACGTGAACTACGAGCAGTTCGACCTCGCGCACGGCGACACCCTGATCGATCCGGCACACTGGGATGACGAGCCGTTCGAGGCGATCGTCTCCAACCCGCCGTACTCGATCAAGTGGGACGGCGACAGCAACCCGCTGCTCATCAACGACCCGCGATTCGCGCCGGCCGGCGTGCTCGCGCCTAAGTCGAGAGCCGACCTCGCTTTCACGATGCACATCTTGAGCTGGCTCGCGGTCAACGGC
>JAHIQC010000341.1 GCA_018902765.1 Actinomycetota bacterium
AGATAGAAGGCACCGGTGCAATCGCAATGGGCTCCCGAGTAGGCCTTGCTGCAAACCTGCACACTGCCGGTGTCGCCAAAGTGATTCTCGCCTTCTCTGACGAACCCACCAGGCGCCGACTGGAGCGAGGCATCACCTTTGAGCGGTTCACGCCCAACACGATCGTCGCGCCCGCCAAACTCGAAGAAGACCTCAGCGTGTCACGCTCCCGCGGATGGGCCGAAGACGACGGCGAAAAAGAGGAATACATCAACTGCGTCGCCCTGCCCATCTTCGACGCGAACGGACACCTGTGCGCGGGAATGTCGGTCACCTCGCTGAGAGCGGTGATGCCTCTCGAGCAGCTTCGCCGACATGTGCCCGACTTCAAGGACGTGGCCCAGAGAATCTCGAAAGAACTCGGCTGGAACGGAGAACAAATCACATGATCACCAGCATCCATGCACGCAACACAGAAGAGTTCTTCGACCGCGGGCTACGCGAGCCTCGCCGTATGGCCATCTTCCGAGGTGCCAGCGCCGAAGAGACTGTGAGGCTGTGCAACCTCGCATGGGACCAAGGAGTCGAACTGGTCGAGATACCCTTCCAATCTCCTGACTCAGAAGAAGCGCTCGCCGCAGCCATCCGCGAAGGGAGCCGCCGCGGTAAGGCGGTTGGCGCCGGCACCATCCTCACTTCCACCCAGGTGAACCGGGTCGCAGAGCTTGGTGCTTCGTTCTGTGTCTCACCGGGGCTCGACGTTGCTATTGGTCTGGCATGCGAGGAGGCGGGACTCTTCCACCTCCCAGGCGTGGCTACCGCCTCAGACATCTCGCTCGGCGTAAGCCAGGGTTACGTGTGGCTGAAGGCGTTCCCCGCCTCGGTGCTCGGTCCAGCATGGGTCACCGCGATGCGGGGGCCATTTCCCGGTGTAAAGCTGGTATGCACAGGCGGGATGAGCGAGAGCACGCTCGAGGAATATGTCGCGGCCGGCGCGAACGCAATAGCCATCGGAGGTCGCTGGGCGTCCTAGCGCCTGCGCCCGCCGTGGTGCACCATCTCAGCGAGGGGTTCGAGCGGTCGGTCGGAGTGTCTCTCTTGGCTGAGTCCGGTACCCGTGCGTCTACATCGTTACAAACGAGTCGGATGAGGCCGTCACCGGCGCGGACTGGGAATGGCTCATCGGCCATGGCGACAGCTGGATCAAGATTCGTGTGCAGCAAAGATCATGAACCGGCACGGCCGGTTGGCGGAACTCGGCCACCCCACAGCACCGGCCAGCAGCTGGACCGGCTGATTAACCCGGCTATAGAGGATGTCACCTGTAGATGGATGCCTCTCTATGTCTTCTACATGGCTGAGCCCACTGCTGGCGTCGCATTACCGCGCAAAGCTAGCTGGCTTCAGCGCGCAGCGGGCCGCTCAAGTACGTGACACGTACGGCAAACCGCCAGCCCGCCGTGCCCGGCTGAAGTCGGCTGGTCACCAACGCAGACGTTGTGGAGCGACAAGTCGAGATGCCCCGTAGGTTCTATGAAGAGGACTCTTCCGCCCTCCTACGGTCTCGGTCGCGCGTCCTTGATCGATCGGATTCCGAGCGCTCAATCGCATCCCTTCCGAGCTTCGTTTCCGTCATCGATATCAATCGACTGCCTGAGATGTGAGGTCTGTGAAGCTGGCCGCGTCAGCAAGGTGCCGCGCGAACTATCCGGGGCCCCGAACGGTGCAGTCCGGAAGATCGCCCACTGGTGAGACCCGAGTCGACGGGTACCTGGCGATCTGTCGGCGGCTCCGTTTGGGCCTCAAGTCCCCCTTCGCGCACTCTTTCGTGGCCGGTTCAGCGAATTTCGACCGGCCCGAGGAAGGGGCATCCGCGACGCGCCGTACTCACAGCGAGGTCACCGCCTCGTCGGGACGTTCGGCCCTTGCGCTTGGACCTCATCGGCGGATCGTGGAAATGCGGGCACAGCGTGCGCGCAGATGAGAGGAACGAAGAAATGAGCATTGCAACCCCGATCCGGAGCGATCACGACCTCCAGGTTGCCGTCCAGGATGAACTGGATTGGACGCCTGACGTGGATGCCGTAGAGATCGGTGTTTCAGTCAACGATGGTGCCGTCACCCTGTCCGGGGAGGTGAAGGACTATTCGGAGCGTTTGGCTGCCACCCGGGCAACGCTCCGGGTGCGAGGAGTGTCGACCGTCGTCGACAATATCGCCGTGCATCCGACCTCCCGCTCGCTGGTCAGCGAGACCGACATCGCCAAGGAGGTAGAGCACGCCCTGCGCTGGGCCACCAACGTCCCCGAGACGGTGAAAGCCGAGATCAAGGATCACCTCGTGATCCTGACCGGTGAGGTCACCTGGGAGTTTCAGCGTGAAGCTGCCAAGCGCGCAGTGCAATACCTCCGTGGGGTGAGTTCCGTGGATAGCCGCATCACGCTGAGCGCTCGACCGTCTGCTGCGGATGCCGAGGAACGCATTCGCAATGCACTCACTCGAAACGCTCAGATCGACGCAAACCACGTGCACGTCAGTGTGGCAGGTAACACCGTCACGCTCACGGGCGTCGTCCACTCCTGGGCAGAGAAACAGCAGGCTGGAAAGGCGGCTTGGGCTTCGCCGCACGCGACGAACGTCGACAACCAACTCACGGTTCAGACCTTCTGAGATCCCGCGAGTAAGGAGAAAGAGATGTTCAACTGGACCGATGGCTGGAGCGTAATCTGGTCGTTCTTTTGGGTGTTCGCCTTCATTGCATACCTGATCGCCCTATTCGCGGTGATCGGCGATCTGTTCCGAGACCACAGGCTCAACGGCTGGTGGAAGGCGCTCTGGATCGTGCTGCTCGTCTTTGTGCCCTTCCTGACCGTTCTGGTCTACCTGGTCGCGCGGGGGCCCGGTATGGAAAA
>JAHIQC010000342.1 GCA_018902765.1 Actinomycetota bacterium
CTTGGCCTCGGAGGCGTCCAGTGACGAGTCCCTCGCGGCCAACACCACGAGTCCCCTGGCCTCTCCGACGCGGCCCGCGTACTCATCCAGGTTCGAGTCTTGGGCGAGCGCAGGTACAGGGCCCGTCAGAAGCCCAAATGCCACAACGGCGAGCAGTGCCGCCGCAAGCGTTCGACTCTTCACGAGGCGCGCTGGGTGAGGCGAGCGGCGCGCTGCACGAGATCCATGCCTTCATGCCGCGCTCTGAGATCGAGGTAGTAGAAGAACCACGCGAGCTCAACGAACGGGTACACGATGCTGAGCGCAGTTGCCGACAGCACGCCCTCCAGCACCTTCCACCCGACAGAGATCTCTGCAAACATCGCCTCCGGGTTGGTGACACTCGAGATGATCTGGCGCAGCACCGCAGGAGAATCGACAGCCGACTCCAAGGTGAACGTGAGCATGGCCAGACCGAGTCCGAATCCGAGGGTGCGCCAAACGCGACCGGATGTGAGTGCCCAAGAGCGCGCGAAAGAGCGGTCCAGCGGAGCACCCTCGACCACACACGCGACATGGGCTATCGATAAGCGCGCCCACAAGAACACTCCGGGAACGATCAGGAAGAGAAAGCCCGTGCTTGTCGCCATCGAAACGAGTATCGCCACCAGAAGAAGCCACCCGAAGCGGGCAAGCCCTCCTCGCAGGAACTCCTTCACGGCGTAGCGTCGCCCAGACAGCATCCCGGGAGCCGCTGCGAAGATGGCCGAGCTCACGTAGAGCCGCGCGACCAACATCAGTGGAGCGACAAGGTTCGAGATGCTCGCCCACAGTTGCAACCGAGTGAACTCATCGAACTGCGTCGATCCGTCGAGCAGTGCCGGGATGACCGAGATCAGGCCCCGCGAGTAGAACACCTGCGAAATACCCACGAGCAGGCCTATCGGGAACAGAATCATGGCCGCGCCCAGACCGATCGTGGTGAAATTGGCGCGGTACAACTCGAACGCGTCGTCGATGATCCGCCCGATACTTCTGGGCGACAGGTCTTGTCGCAACGCCCCCGTCCCTTCTACGCGCCAGCGTCTCGCAGCGTCACGTCGCCGGTGGATACCGCCAGCATACCCGAGCCGCCGTCCAGCAGCAGACGCCCATCTGCATCGACTCCCTGCACCCGTCCGCTGGCACGCACGGTTCCGTCCAGCTCGCGAACCGTCACCTCTCTGCCCTCAAGCATCGAGCGCGACACGTACTCCTCGGCCAAGGTACCGAAACCGTCTGACACGAACTGCCCAAAACACTCCGCGATCCCATCGAGTACAGCGGCAGCAACGGCGGCAGGCGCACATCCGGGCACCTGGTCGTCGACATACGCAGCGCCCGGGGTCCTACCCGTCGCAAATGAGACGTTCACGCCAATCCCGGCCACGATCCACTCGACGCGGTCGATCTCGGATTGCATCTCCAGAAGGACTCCGGAAAGCTTGCCCAACGCGTCTGTGGAGCCGGGACCGGCTCCAAGCCAGATGTCGTTGGGCCATTTCAGAAGCGTGTGGCAGCCGAGCGACTCCAAACCCCGGGCCACGCCAAGCGCTACCACAAGCGGGAGCGCCGAGCTTTGCGCGGGGGACATGTTGGGCCGAAGAATGATCGAGAGGTACGCCCCACCCGACGGGGAAACCCACTCACGCCCCAGGCGCCCGCGCCCGCCGGTCTGCGCGCCGGCGACCAGCACGGTGCCTTCCGGGGCCCCCGATCTCGCGAGGCGCTTGGCGTCATCATTGGTAGAGACTGTGCTCGGACCACCCTCGAATCGCACCCACAGCGGATCGCGCACCAACGCCTCGACGGCATCGGGCAGCAGCAACTCCGGCGAGGAGACGAGGTGGTAGCCGGTGTGTGGGGTTGCTTCGATTACGTAGCCCAGTTCGCGCAGGGTCGCCATGTGCTTGCTAACGGCCACCCGAGTGACTCCAAGCTCTGCCGCAAGATCCTCGCCGCAAACAGCGGCTCCCTCGGCACCGATCAGGGCTCTGAGCACCTGCGATCGACGACTCATTGCTCCTCGTTCGCCTCGCGATCGAGGTACTCGGCCATCATCTCAGCACCGTACTCGTCTGCGAGTTCCTCGGCGTACTCGTCAAGCATTTCGTCACGCCGATGAGCCGCGAACTTGCGGCGACCGAATGTGAGCAGCCCGATGAACAGCAGGAACATCGCGAGGCCGAAGTAGCCCAGATCGCGCGCAATCGTGAGAGCGCGGTCGAAGTTCTCGCCCACGAAGTAGCCGATGGCGCACATGAGGGACGTGTAGGTGATCGCACCGAGCAGCGTCCAGCCCTGGAAGTACGCCATGGGCATCCGCCCCATACCCGCAATCACGGGCACGAAGTTCTTGAAGCCTGCCACGAACCGAGACAGAAAGACCGTCTTGGAGCCGTGCTTGTAGAAGTAAGCCTCGGCGGCGGCGACCCGCTCCTCATCGATGCGAAAACGACGTCCGTAGCGCAGGAGAGTCTCGCGACCACCACGACGGCCGAACCAGTACGACAGATTGCTGCCGACCACAGTACCGATCACCGAACTGATCCAGACGATCGGAAGCCATAGGTGGCCATTTTGAGGTGTGGCAAGAAACGCGGCGGCCATGACGACAGTTTCGCCGGGAGTGAACGATCCGATGATGAACAGGTTCTC
>JAHIQC010000343.1 GCA_018902765.1 Actinomycetota bacterium
ACGCGAGATCATCCATGCGCCTCCCGCCAGACCCCCGAGCACCAGCGCGCCGATGAGCGTGATGACGCCCGAGGAGAGCCCGCCTCGTGAAGCCGCCCCCGAACCGAGGCCCGTGAAGGCGACGGCAGTTGATGTCTTGGATGTTGTGGTCTCAGTCGGCTCCGTTGCGATCGGCGCACTCACCTTGCGAGACATCAGCTCTTCAAAGCTGGCGAAGCTCGGTGCGCTTGCGGTACCGAACTGGATTTCTGAGATGTAGGTCTCGTTGCGTGTCGTGCCGTGATAGACATCCACGATTTCGATCGTGGCTGCGGTCGCGCCGCTCGCCGCCAGCGGGAATCGCTGGAGTCCGGGCTGGTCATCGAGGTCCAACAGCTTGCTCGTGCCGTCGGCGAACTTCACCTTGAGCGTCTTGGGCCGGTTGTATTTACGAAACAGCTCACGCGTTTTGGCATAGCCCGATACGATTCGCAACTCGGCAACGTTTGTCGGGGCGTCGAACTCCACCTTGATGCTCTCACCGGCACCGTCGCCAGACGCGGCTTCGGCCCACGCGGTGTCCGGGCGGCCGTCGAGCGCCTGGACTGCCGGGTACGAATGTTCGCCGAGCACAAGCTCGCTGCTGGCCCGGATCGCATGGAGCGGATAGGTGCTGGAGCCACGGCTCAGGGTGCCGAAAAGCGGCCTGTAGTAGGGGAGCGATACGTCGTAGGCAGACAGACCGGTCTTGGGATCCGCAATTGGATCGTAGTTTTCGAACCGCCACTCGAACACCCCGGGCTCGGGCTGGCGCACGGTGTCGAGCACCGAGGCCACCTCGCCTTGATGGGGATCTTGCATCGTCTCGGCATACTCGCCTAGGCTCTGGGATCTTTGTGCGAGCAGCTGCGCTGTGCCCCACGCCGGCGCGTCAGGCGCGAACCGATAGCGCAAGATGGTCGTGCCGATGTCACCTTTCCACAAGGCGCCGGTGTGAACCCAGTAGCTCAGGTTACATAGGGAATGCTGCTCTACACTCGTCCATGGTGCAGGGGCGGTAGCATCGACAGGGGTAGCAACCGTTTCGCTGGGTGAGGCCAGATAGCTGACCGCAACGCGCGTGGTGCCCGGCCGGAAGGTGACCTCGTGGGTGTAGTAGCCGACGCCCAACGGTCCGTCGGCGCCTTCGACGTACTCGATGGCCAGGGGTGTCCCGTCCTGCCAGGCGCGAAATCCAGCCGCAGGCATGTAGCCCGGGGTCTCTCGATCGGGAAGCAGGAACGGGAAGCCGAGGAGGACCTTTGTGGTCTCATCGGAATCGTTCTCGAATTCGAAGTCCACGCGATACTCCGCATAGCGTCCGAACACGACGGCCTGAATCGTTTCCGCGTGCATGCGTATGTCCGTCATACCTCGCGGGGCGACTGCCCCCCCGACGCCCCCCAGGGCAGTGTCGTTCGCCGCCGCGGATCCCGCGAAGGCACACACCAGCAGCATCGACGCCGCAATGCACCAGATCAAGCGCTTCACCGAATGTCCTCCCCAACATCGTGATTTCCTCCCATCGACGTTGTACCCGCATCGGGTGACGCGCAGAAGGCGGCGGGGTGACGGTTCGGTTGCATTGTGGCGACCACGCACACGCGCGGTGTTCTGCTAGAATCCGTACAGTCCGCGCGGGCAACCGTGTTTTCTTGAAGGGGAGTACATGGGAGACGTATTTGGCCAGATCATGAGCAACCCGCTTGTGGTTCTGGCGCGCAACCTGTGCCTGCTGTTTTGGTTCGTCTTCCACCTCGCCCTGACCTTCTGGGCCTATCGCGACGCTGACCGTCGCGGCGCGATGGCATGGTTCTGGGCGCTCGCCATATTCATCTTCGATCTGGCTGGTTGGGCGATCTACATGGTCGTGCGGCCACCTGAGTGGGCCGCCGACGTCCATGAGCGCGATCTTGAGATCCGCGCGAAGGAACTTGCGTTGGCTCGGGATCTCGAGAGTTGCCCGTCGTGTGCAAAGCCGGTCGAGAAGGACTATCTGATCTGCCCGTACTGCATGAAGAAGCTGCGCAAGCCGTGTATCGAGTGCGGCAAGGCCCTGAAGCTTCCCTGGAACGTCTGCCCGTATTGCAAGACGAAGCAGTAGGGGAACACATAAGATACGTGCGACCCGCCCCGCCGCGCGCGGGGCGTTTCGTTTAACAAGGAGGATGTATGCCACAAATCACCGTGAAGCTGCCGGATGGCTCGGAGAAGTCGGTCGATGAAGGCACGACCGTGCTCGGCGTGGCTGAGTCGATCGGGCCGCGCCTGGCGCAAGCCGCCCTCGCGGGCCGTGTGAACGGGGATATGGTCGACGTGGACCACGTGGTCGCCGACGGCGACACGATTGCCATCATCACGGACAAGAGCGATGAGGCGTTGCACATACTGCGCCACTCGGCTGCCCACGTGATGGCCGAGGCGGTCAAGATGCTCTTCCCTGAGGCCAACTTCGGCATCGGCCCGGCCATCGAGGACGGCTTCTACTACGACTTCGCAGTCGAGCGCCCTTTCACGCCGGAGGATCTCGAAGCCATCGAGACCCGCATGGCTGAGATCATCGCCGAGGAGATGCCCTTCAAGCGGGCGGAGATCACCCGGCTCGAGGCGTTCGATCAGTTCGAGGGCGAGCCCATGAAGCAGGAGCTCATCTCGGAGCTTCCCGAGGGCGAGACCATCTCGGTATACAACCAAGGGCAGTTCACCGATCTCTGCCGCGGGCCGCACGTCCCGCACACCGGGCGGATCGGTGCGTTCAAGCTCATGAAGGTCGCGGGCGCCTACTGGCGCGGCGATTCTGACCGCCCGATGCTACAGCGGATCTACGGCACCGCGTGGTTCACCCAGAAGGATCTCGATGCCTACCTCGAGCGCATCGTCGAAGCGGAGCGGCGCGACCACCGCAAGCTCGGGCGTGAACTTGATCTGTTCTCACTGCACGAGGAGGCCGGTGCAGGCCTGCCGCTCTATCACCCCAAGGGTGCTCGTGTTCTGCGCATGATTCAGGAGTGGCTGCGCGCGGAGCTCTACCGCCGCGGCTACGAAGAGGCCATCACCCCGCACATCTACAAGGCCGATGTTTGGAAGATCTCGGGGCACTGGGACAACTACCGCGAGAACATGTACTTCTTCCAGGTCGATGAGGGTGACGGCAAGGTCAACGACTACGGCATCAAGCCGATGAACTGCCCCGGCCACATCATGATCTATAACAACGACCTACGTTCATACCGCGACTTACCATGGCGCCTATTCGAGTTCGGCACCGTTTATCGCCACGAACTCTCCGGCGTTGTGCACGGGCTCATGCGAGCCCGCGGCTTCACTCAGGACGACGCGCATATCTTCTGTACACCCGAGCAGGTCCACGACGAGGTCATCGGCATGCTCGACTTCGTCGACTATGTGATGGGCGTCTTCGACTTCGAGTACTCGGCTGAGGTCTCCACCCGTCCCGAGAAGTCGATCGGCGACGACAAGGACTGGGAT
>JAHIQC010000344.1 GCA_018902765.1 Actinomycetota bacterium
CGGCGAACATGAGGTAATGCCCGACGAGAAAGACCTCCGCATACGCCACCGCAGACAGGTTGAGTGAAACATAGTCGGACATGACCCAAAGAACGGGCCAGAACAGGAGCCCCGTCGCATAGAGCGCAAGCGATGCAGCAACCAGTCTCTCCCACGGCAGCCACCGTGCCGTCCGGGGGCTGAGGATGCCGAAGAATGTACCGATCAGAATGAAGAGACCCAGCAGCGGATATGCGGAGCCCGTTGCAATCGAGGCCACATCTCCGAGAGCCGCTGGGCCAAAGAGTGGTCCGACGTACATAAGGGCGATGAGGGCATACAGAATCACCGCGATGCCGATGGCGTCCAGTGCGTACCTGAAAATCGTTAGGGTGTCCCGCAAGCGATTCGTGATTCCCGAAAGAACTAAGGCGCCAAAACAGAAGGCCGCGATCGCGTTGAGGAGATCCGCGAAAGAGGGCATCTGCGGACCCGCGCCAGCTGTCGTGAACATCATTGCGGCGCCGATGGTCTGACTCGCCATGGTGAGAACGTTGATGGCCACGAGTAGCAGCCAGAACCGCTTCTCGGTGGCCGTTCCTTTTCGATACGCGCGCCAGCAGGCGACAGAGGTCGCAGTGATGACCACAACGAAGAACAGGCCATCGACGTACTGCATCCATGCCCCGGATATCGCCAGGGCGGCGGGATAGCCGAGCACGAGAGCAAGCAGTCCAATCACCAAGCCGACCTTGGTCCGCCGAGGAGTACCCGAAACGCGCGGATGCATCGGGTCATCAGCCCCGATGCACGTCACAGGGAGCTGGGCTCCCTGCGCTCGGTGTTCAGGCATGCGCATACCTTCCGTAAACGCCACGCAGATCAGCTGACCAGCGGCTCAGGTACGGTGCAATCCTCAGAAACCGCTCGCCGAATCTGTATGAAACGGGCGGCAAGCTCCGGGTCGAACTGAGACCCGGCGCATGCTTCAATCTCGTCTACCGCGAACTGCTCGGAGCACGCAGCTCGATAGGGGCGGTCGGAGACCATGGCGTCATAGGAATCACACAGCATCAGGATCCGTGCTTCCAAGGGGATACTCTGACCGTCTATCCCGTCCGGATAGCCCAAACCGTCCCAACGCTCGTGATGATGCCGCACCCAGGGCAGTATCTCCGGAAGATCGGTCGACGACAGGATGTGCTGGCCGAGCACGGCATGCTCTCGAACGCGTCGCTGCTCCTCGGCATCGAGGGGTCCTGCCTTGGTGAGAATGGCGTCCGGCACCCCGATCTTGCCGACATCGTGCATCAGAGCGGCGAGCTCCAGCAATCGGAGATGCTCTCCTTGGATACCGACACTCTCGCCGAGTCCCAAAGCAAGAGCCGCAACATGTCTTGAGTGGTTCTGCGTTGCTGGATCACGGGCATCGACGGCTGCAGCCAAGGCGCGCACCGAGGACAGGCGGGACTGTCGTTGAACGTGCTCTACGCGGTCGCGCCCAGCCTTATCGGGTATGCGACCCTGCTCAAAGAGAACCGCTCGGTTCTTTCCGCGCTCCTTGGCCCACAGCATCGCGCAATCAGCGAGCCTGAATAGATCCTCGGGGGTCAGCGCGTGGTCGGGGAAGGTCGCAACGCCGGCGGATACGGTGATGTTCCCAGGGACGTCACCCATCTCGATTCCGAGACGGTCCACAAGCCGTTGCGCGAAGAGGTGCGCCTCAGGCGCGGCGGTAGCTGGCAGAAGGATGGCAAACTCGTCGCCGCCGATGCGAGAAACGGCCTGGGTGCGACTGGTCATCCCCACGAGGGTCTCAGCGAAAGAAGCGAGCAGCCGATCCCCTTCCCCATGTCCGTTTAGAGAGTTGAAATCCCCGAAATCGTCGACATCAAGCATCACCATGGAAATGCTGTCGCCGAACTGGGCAGCAGCCTGGATCTCATCGGCCAGACGATCGTGAAAATAGCGGTGATTGTAGACCCCGGTGAGCGGATCGGTGATGGACTTGTAGAACAGCGTGCTGTGCTCAAGGGCAAGAAGTGAACTTCTGAGAAGAACGAGTCCCATCAACAGTGCTGCGATCGCGCCGTAGATCACACTCCAGCCACCTTGTCCGCGGGCGCTGTAGGCGGCCGAGGCCGCAACGGCGGTGGCGGCCAAAGCGGACAGCGGAAAAACGAGAGACAGCCAACGGCGGCGACCCAATGTCATTGGCGGAAGCGGTCGCGGAAACCATTCCGCCCGCTCTGTGAGACGGTAGATGGTTGCCATTACCAAAACGTAGTGACCCGTGAGTTGCAGCAGGTCCAAGACGCTGCGAGCTTCGTTGCGAGTTCCGGCCGCGGCAGACGCATACCATGTCGGCCAAAGACCGACACCGGCCAGGTAGACAGCC
>JAHIQC010000345.1 GCA_018902765.1 Actinomycetota bacterium
GAGCATCTTGAGGACGATGGTGCGGTACTGGTCGGCCGTGGCGAAACGCTGCTCGCCGGCGGGGGTGATCCTCACCAACACGACCCGATGATCGGCTGCGTCGTTACCTCGCACCACGAAGCCGTCATCCTCAAGCGACTGGATGAGGCCCGAGGCTGCCGGGTTCTTGACACCGAGGGTCGCAGCTATGTCCGAGACACGCATCTCGCCCTCTTGGAGCAAGATACGCAGCACCATGTACTGCGGCGCCGGAAGTCCGGTGTCTCGGGAGTACTGCGCCTGACGGGAGGCCATGAGCCTGCCGAACTTGTGAAGCACGCCATCGAGGCGCTCGAGCAACTCGTCGCTCGCGCCTGAAGCCGCATTCTTCGCAGCGGTCGCGCTCTTGCAGCACCTTGAATGTTTGTTCCCTGAATTATTCACGCCGTGAACTATATGTTGGAGGCGGCGTGGTGGTCAAGCACGGATCCGCCTAATGCTCGAATCGGCGACGCTTCAGGCTGACTCAGAAGGCCAATGCCCACGCCCAGAGCGTTCCCCCGCCGTACACGACCAGAAACACGATGTGCTTGATCACGAGCGCACGGCGTTTGGCGGAAAGCTCGTGTGGGGGTGTGGTAGCCCGCCAATACACGAGGCGAAAGACACCGGTCACGCTCACGATCACGACCGCGGCTATGAGCATCCAGAACACGAGCGCCATAGAGTCACGCAGCGCTCCTGTCGCCTCGGGGCCCATGCCGGGGATTCGTCCTGCGAGCACCCACAACACGAGCAGGCAGGCGGCCCAGGTCCCTGTCGCCATATCGTGCAGGAAGTTGTTCGTGATACGAACATACGTATTACTAAGGATCACGTGCGGTAGCCCTTCTCGAGGTACACGCCGTCAGCCGAGAAGCGGCGGCGGAACGAGAGTAGCACGGCCATCACACTGCCGAGCGCGGTCGCGGCCGAGACCATGAGCATCACGACGATCTGGTAATACGCCGCATGCAGTGGATCGGCACCGGCGAGCACCTGGCCGGTCATCATGCCGGGAATGAACACGAGCCCGGCCGCGGCCATGGAGTTGATGGTGGGGATGAGCCCCGCACGAATCGCGACGCGCACGATGTCGCCCGAAGCCTCCCAGGGGCTCGCGCCTAAGGCCACGAGCGCCAAGATCTCCTCGGCATGGGTGTCCATGTCTGCGAATGTGCGCTCGAGCGCGAGCGCGACGCCGTTCATGGAGTTGCCCAGGACCATGCCCGCGATCGGGATGACGTACTGTGCGCGGTACCAGGGGTCGACTTGCACGATGAGGCCGGTGACGGCGAAGGTCACGGTGAAGCCGGTGAGCAGCATCGTGAGCATCGAGCTTCCCAGGATGCCGCGAGGCGCGTCCGGGGCGCGTTTCACGATCGTCTGCGCGGCGGCGGCCATCATGAGGGCAAGGATCGCGAGCACGATCCAGGGGCTGTCGATCCCGAACACCCAGCGCAAAACGAGGCCGAGGACTATGAGCTGGATGTAAGTGCGCACGGTGGCGATCGCGAGGTCTTTCTCGATGCCAAGCGCCAGGCGCATCGACAGGATCCCGACGAACACGACAAAGCCGGTGGCCATCGCGAGCTGCAGCCAGCTTATGGCGATGACGCCGCCCGCGGTCGTCTCGGGCATGCTAGAGCACCTCGCTCAAGTGGCCGTCAGCCAGGCGGTAGCGGCGAGCAGCCAGGTCATCGGAGCGCAGGTGCCGCACGCGCACGACCGAGCCGCCGCCGTCCACGAATCGCTCGATCATGGCGCGCACCTGCTCGGCGCTAGCGTCGTCGAGGTTGGCATCGGGCTCGTCGAGCAGGAGGATGTCAGGAGCTGTGAGCATCACGCGCAGAAGCGATATCCGCGCTGCCTGGCCCACCGAGAGCTTTGTGGCATCTCGGTCAAGCTCGATCTCGGCCAATCCCACGCCGTCGAGCGCCTCGCGAAGCAGCGCGTCCGTCGGGCGTGTCTCGGCACCCCGAACTCTCAGGTTCCACGGGAGGCTTAGATTATGGCGCACGCATCCACTGCGCATGGTCGCACGCTGAGGCAGCAGCGCGATGTGGCGCCTCCACTCCCCCGGCACGACCTCACTCGCGGGCGCACCAGCGAACACGAGCGTGCCCGTGACGCCGGGAAGAAGTCGCGCGAGTGCGCGCAGAAGCGTCGTCTTACCCGAGCCGCTCGGGCCCGTGATGTCCACGAGCTCGCGCGGGTTCAAGACCAGGCGCACGCCATCAAGCACGGGACCACAGCCCGGTGGCGCGAAGCGCAGATCCTCGGCGAGAAACAGCACGTGTCCGCCTACCAGCGGTTGAGGTGGACGAACGACGGGTCGTAGCGCTGCGCCGGTGGCTTTTCCTCGGCAGGGTGCCCGATGGCAAGCACGGCGAGCGGCTCAACCCCTTCGGGCATGCCGAGGAGTTCTTTCAGTGGGGTGACGCGCTCCAGTTTGGGCCAGTAGCCGAGCCACACCGCGCCAAGCCCGAGCGCGTTCACGGCCAGAAGCGCGTTCTCGACCGCGGCCGAGCAGTCCTGCTGCCACATGCCGGCATGCTTCAGTTCGCGGGTGTCCGCAGCCACCACGAGTGCGAACGGCGCGGTGCGCAGCATCTTGCCGTAGGGCGTGGTCTCGGCGGCGGCATCAAGTACCGCGCGCTCGTTCAGCACCACGAATCTCCACGGCTGCTGATTGCCCGCGCTGGGAGCCGCCATGGCCGCGCGCAGGATTGCGTCGACGTCATCGGGCGACAGGGAATGCGGCTCGAACTCGCGGATCGAACGTCGCGACATGATGCAACTCAGTGCGTCCATCATCTCAAAGCTCCTCGTCGGTTTCTTGCGGCAGGTGCGAAGGTTCGCGCATCTCGTCGCGCGCCTTGACGCGCCGCCCTTCACGGTAGATTACAGGACTCGTCCCGAACAGTAGGTCGTTCTCGAAGCTGATCCGCTCGAGCAAAGTGAGTTCGGCCGCAAGCGTCATGACGTTCGCGCGAAACTCCGGGGAGTCGAGTGTCAGGTCGTGTAGGTCGACTCCATCGAGAGTACCGCTCTTTGCGTGATGCTTGTAAGTCTTGAGCATCCAGCCGGCAATGCGCGATCGTGTCGACGGCTTGCGCAGAGCATCGAGCATACGCAGCCGAAGCGATGTCAGCACCTCGGCGCCGGGGTTCTTGGGAAGCGCGGCTAAAGCCCGACCCAGCTCATCGGCAAGCGGCCGATCTGTCTCTTGGACGATGAACTTCACGACATGCCATGCATCAAACAGATCTCTCGCGCCTTCGATCGTGCGGTCGGAGAGCCAGAGCCACGCGTGGAGGCGGCGTCGCCAGTCCCACCACAGAAGCGGGTTTGACAGCGCGTTGTCCGGGATCAGGAACCAGCCGGTCTCCAGCAGCATCGCGCCAAAGACCCCGCTGCCCTCACTGGACTCGGTGCGCCTCTTACCGACCCGGGCCTTGTAGACCCCACAGCTCGGGCTGGCCTCCTTCACGATCATCGCGCGCACGCCAGCGCGCTGAAGCGTCTCAAGGCAGACTCGCGAGCCTGCGATCAGCTGATCTGTCACCTCGTGTCCTCGGCGGGTCTTGAGCTTCGCTTCGCCGAGGAGAACCTCTTGCCCGGTGCCTGTCAGATGGATGGGGTCTCGCGGCACGCCGAGCCCCGCCATGCACTCGGGGCATACCGGGGTGAACGCGAAGTCAGCCTTCTCCCGGCCCATGGCGCCCAGCACGTCGAACGACTTGCCGTTGTAACGCACCGGGCAGCCGTAGACGCATGCGCTGATGCCTATCGGTGTTCGACGCGTGATGAGTTCTGGCATGGGCGAGTCTCTCTCGTCTCGCAGGGGAATATTTCCTTCTGGAGGTGTTCATGCCCACAACTACTGTTGTCTGGTTCCGTCGCGATCTGAGACTAGCGGACAATCCGAACTTGAACGCCGCTCTCGCGGCCGCGGATCGGGTGGTACCGGTGTTCGTGATCGATGGGTCGGCCACCGCGCCATCCGATGCACCAGGCTCGAGCACCGCCTCGTTTGCGTGGCGCGCGCAATCTCTCGCCGCTCTCGACAAGACCCTTCGCGCCGCTGGTTCGCAACTCGTTGTGAGGTACGGCGACCCGGCGACCATGCTCGCCGAGCTCTGTGAGCAGTCCGGCGTCCGAAGCGTTCACTGTGCGACGGCAAGCGACCCCGCGGCGGTCCGCGAAGCCACTCGCGTTTGCGAGCAACTCGCGATTGCGGGGATTTCGCTTGTGATGGTCCCGGGAGCGGAGCTTGCTTTGCCGGCAGGATCGGTGCGCACCGCGGCGGACAGCTCATACCGCGTGTTCACGCCGTTCTACCGCACGTGGAGGACGATGCTCCCGAGCGCGGCCCCATTGCCCGCGCCGCAGCAGATGGCGCCTCTGCCCGTCATGCCCGAGAGCGATCCGCTGCCAGCGGCGCGATCAGGCGACGTAGATATCAGCGCACACTGGCAGCCCGGAGAGGCCGGCGCGATGAGCCGTCTTAAGCAGTTCACGGATCGGGCAGCCGCCTATGAGGCGCTTCACGACCTTCCCGCGGTCGATGGAACAAGCATGCTCTCGCCGCACCTCGCTTTCGGCGAGATCACTCCTCGGCAGGTGATTCATGCACTTCCTGATGGAAGCGAGGCGTTCATCCGACAGCTCGCATGGCGTGAGTTCGCCTACTCCACGCTGGCTGCCTTCCCGTCGATGGGCGTCGCACCGCTGAGGGCCGAGTTCGCCCGGATGCCCTGGATCGACGATGCCGAGGGCTTGAACGCATGGAAGGCCGGCATGACGGGCGTGCCACTGGTCGACGCGGGCATGCGCCAACTTGCCTCGACGGGCTGGATGCACAACCGGGTCCGCATGGTCGCGGCCTCGTGGCTGACCAAGAACTTGTTGATCGATTGGCGCGAGGGCGAGCGGCACTTCCTTGAGACGCTCGTGGATGCCGACGCGGCGCAAAACGCCTTCAACTGGCAGTGGGTGGCTGGTAGTGGCTCGGATGCGGCGCCCTACTTTCGCATCATGAACCCTGCCGTCCAGGCTTCGCGGTTCGATCCCGACGGCACCTACATACGCACGTGGGTGCCCGAGTTGGCGCGGCTGGCGGCCCCGTGGATACAGAAACCGTGGGATGCGCCTGGGGACGTGCTGCGCGAGGCGGGTATCACTCTGGGACGCCAGTACCCCGCGCCGAGCATCGAGCTGGGCAGTTCTCGTGGCCGGGCGCTGTCGGCTTTCGCCTCGATCAGGCGGAGCGCAGAGCCTGCGGGCGAATCTCGTCTTTAAACTTGAGCTCGAGCAACCAAAACGCGAGCCGGTCCGGGCGTTGGCCGAGGAGACGGAAGTGTTCGAGAGCGCATGTGTCCTGAGGCATGCCCGCACGCGAGGTCGGAGACGCCCAGTATATGCAGGAGGATTTCGTGCACTCGGCAGCTAGACCGTTGACGTGCATCAATCTGCAGCTCATCGACCATTCACCTCCGCAAGTCGCCCGTTTGTCATCTATTGGTGTAATCGGCGTGCGCAAAGGCGGCGCGAACGATAGTGCGACGAACGGTCATGGGACGCGCGACCCTGCGTTTGTGCGCAGGCGTAGCGCAATGAAAAGCGGCGACCCTATACCAGGATCGCCGCTGTTCTAAAGCGTTATGGCGGAAGCGCGTGCGAATCGAACACACCCAGGAGGCTCTTCACCCCCCACTACGGTTTTGAAGACCGCGGAGCCCACCAGGACCCATCCGCCTCCGATAGGGATGATAGCCGCTTGAGGCGAGATTCACCATGCGCCATTTCTCGCGGAAACGCCCTTGGTGCCCCGCGCAATTCCAAAACTAAGCAGGCTCTCATCGTGTTCTTAGCTGAGCGTCATGGTCGTCGCCGATGATGACAACAGAGAAGTTGAACCCGGCAACCCGGCAGTCGCCCACGAAAGAGAAGCCCATGGCACGCAAGGTACGCTCTTGGATGCTGGTCCATCCGGCCTTGGCCAGCCTGTCGTTCCTCGGCATGCTGGTTGTGGTGGTTCTTGGATTCCTCGGCGCCGCACAGGCCACGGATCAGGCGGTCTTCTGCAACAGCTGCCACGAGATGAGTCCCTATTACTCCGCTTGGCGCGAAGGCCCTCACGCCGACGTACCGTGCGTAGACTGCCACGTCGACTCGAACAAAGTGAAGCAACTCACGCACAAGTTCGTTGCGCTCGAGGAGGTCTGGGTGCACATCGCTGGGGAACCGACGTTCCCGATGACCGAGAATGCCCCTATCCCCGACAAACGCTGCCTTTCGTGCCATGAGGACATCACTGAGCCGGGATACGCGGGGTTCTCCCATAAGGACCACGCTGCCAAAGGGCCTTGCACTGACTGCCACGACAACGCCGGGCACACGGTCACCGCGGCCGATCTTGAGGCCGCCGGCATCCTGAACGTCGATGGCCTCAAGGCCAACACCGAGCGACGTATCGCTGCAGTAGGACAGGGCACGGCCAACCTTGAGGGCCACGTGAAGACCGCCTGCGCGTCGTGTCATGACATGAAGGCCACCGGTTGCGCGTCGTGCCACACGCCGAAGCATGAGAAGCGCCCGCAGAGCTGCACGACATGCCACACCACGGATGCCAAGTGGGCGTTTGCGCATCCGGAATCCGACACCTGCGTCGACTGCCACGCGCTGCCCAAGGATCACGTCAAGACGGCCGCAAGCGTTCGGTGCGCCGTGTGTCACTCCGAGCGAGGCGTCAAGTGGACGTTCTCGCATCCGGCGCGCACCGACTGTGAGACCTGCCATGTACAGCCTGCGGGTCACAAGGCCGGCACTTGCGCCAGTTGCCACACGCAGACGGGCGTGAGCTGGGCCGCAACGCATCCGGCAGCAGGATCGTCCTGCGCAACCTGCCACAACGCTCCTGCGAAGCACCGCTCCGGCGCCTGCCAGACGTGCCACAAGAAGACTGACACGAGCTGGGCGTTCACGCACCCGGCCGGCGCCTCCTGCACGACGTGCCACAAGGCACCCGCGAAGCATCGCTCCGGCGCCTGCCAGACGTGCCACAAGAAGACTGGCGTGAATTGGGCATTCTCGCACCCAGCCGCATCCGCAAACTGCGCAACGTGC
>JAHIQC010000346.1 GCA_018902765.1 Actinomycetota bacterium
CCCCAATGAATCTCCAACAACCGAACGGCAACGACGCCACGCAGACCTCGAACCGATCCAAGAGCGTCGTGCCATGCTCGGGTTTGTGTAGCCGTTGTATAGACACCTGCCGAGGAAACTGCGAGGTATTCAAGTCCTCGTTCCGCGGTCGTGAGGTCATCTATCCCGGCCCCTTCGGCGAGATGACTGCAGGCGGCGACAAGGACTACCCTATCGATTACTCACATCTCAACATCCTGGGCTACGCGCTCGGCGCGAAGGGCCTGCCTGATGGCGTCGAGGGCACACCGGACAACACACTGTTCCCCATGGTCGACACCGAGACCGAGTTCGGCACCGCCAACAAGATCAAGATGCGCGTCCCGATCTTCACCGGCGCGCTAGGCTCGACCGAGATTGCCCGCAAGCACTGGGACAGCTTCGCCGTTGGCGCCGCCATCTCCGGCGTGTCGATCGTATGCGGCGAGAACGTCTGCGGCATCGACCCCGGCCTCGAACTCGACTCGAACGGCAAGGTCAGCCACGCACCGGATATGAAGCGCAGGGTCGAGTCCTATCGTCGCTATCGCGAAGAGGGCTACGGCGACATCCTCGTGCAGATGAACGTTGAGGACACGCGTCTCGGCGTTGCCGAGTACTGCATCGAGAAGCTTGGCGTCGAGACCATGGAGCTCAAGTGGGGCCAAGGCGCCAAGTGCATCGGCGGCGAGATCAAGGTCGATTCGCTCGAGCGTGCACTCGAGCTTCAGAAGCGCGGCTATCTCGTCACTCCCGACCCGAGCAACGCCGCAATTCAGGCCGCGTACGAAGACGGGGCCATCAAGCAGTTCGAGCGTCATAGTCGTCTCGGATTCGTGGATGAAGAGGGCTTCTACGCCGAGGTGCAGCGACTGCGCGACCTTGGCGCCAAACGAGTCACCCTCAAGACCGGCGCCTACGCGATGCGCGAGCTTGCGATGGCGATCAAGTGGTCCAGCAACGCCAAGATCGACCTGCTCACCATCGACGGAGCGCCCGGCGGCACCGGGATGAGCCCGTGGCGGATGATGGAAGAGTGGGGTGTTCCGACCTTCTACCTGCAGTCTATGGCCAACGAACTGATCGGACGCCTGCGCGCTAAAGGAGCCTTCATCCCCGACATCGCGATGGCGGGCGGCTTCTCGAGCGAAGACCACATCTTCAAGGTCCTCGCGATGGGTGCCCCGCACACCAAGGCCGTCTGTATGGGCCGCGCACTCATGATTCCCGGCTTCGTCGGCGGGAGCATCGAGCGTTGGATGAAGACGAGCGACCTGCCAAAGACGGTCGCCGAGTTCGGCACCACCAAGGAAGAGATCTTTGTCACCTACGAGACCCTCAAGGCGAAGTACGGCGCCGAAGTCGACGCCATGCCACTTGGCGCGATCGCGGTCTATACGTACAGCGACAAGATCCGGGTCGGCCTGCAGCAGCTCATGAGTGGTTCTCGCAACATGCGCCTGGACACCATAGGCCGCGGCGATCTGATCTCACTGACCGAAGAAGCGACGAAGGTATCCGGGATCCAGTACGTAATGGACTCGTTCCGCGAAGAAGCGCTCAAGATCATTGATGCGTAGGGGGTGAGAGGTCGGGTGATGCCCCGTCCTCGGACAGTCCTCGACGAGAAGGGCGCCCCCGAGCGGGGCGCCCTTCTCGTCTGCGGGAACTGCGGGCGGGGCATCACCCGACCTCTTGCGGACGTATCGGCGATCATCGCGGGGGCCCCTCTACTCGCTAAGCACCCGCATGGCGGCTCGCAGCATCTCGGGGGCTTTGGCGTAGAGGCGCGCGGGGCGCAGCATCTCTTGGGCGATCAGTCGCGTCGCGAAGGGCCGCACTGTCTGCGTGATGTCGATGCCCGGATAGATCGCCTGCGCAACCCCCTCCACCGTCACCAGCGCCTTAATCAGCAGGCCGTAGCCCACCGGCACCGCAATCTTGAAGTCCGCGAGCATCGACAGAAACCCGATCGCGAAACCGCGAACGTCGGCGCGCTGACCGGGGCGACGCAACGTGCGCTTCATAAGCGTTGCCACGCGATCTCTGACCGCCGCCTCCTGTTCGTGCGCGATGACCAGCCCAAGCTCACGTGAGTACTTGACCGCGCGATCGGCGTCACCGTAGACGGTGGCTGCGAGTACCTGCGCTATGGCGATCCGCTGCGCCGGCAAGGTGGTCCCCACTATCCCGAAATCGAGATAGCAGATCCGCGAATCCGGCGTCACGAACAGGTTGGCGGGGTGAAGATCGGCGTGATAGCGACCAAGCACAAGAACCTGCCGCATGAACACATCGGCGCCGTGAACCGCGAGCGCACGCGCGTCTACTCCGTCGCGCTCAGCGTCCGTAAGCTCGGTCAGTCGCCAACCCTCCACGAACTCCATGGTCAGAACGCGGCGCGTGGTTCGCGCCCAAACGACCCTCGGCACCATGACCAGCTCATCGTCTCTCACATCGAAAGCGAAACGCTCGGCGACTCGCGCCTCGTTCCTCAGATCGGTCTCGCTTCGCAGGGTCGCTTCAAACTCGCCGAGGAACGCCTCAAGGTCCACGCGAGCGAGGATGCCCATTCGGGGCATGCGTCTCAACCAAACTCGGGCAAGCTCCACATCGGCGTCGATGCTCGCTCGTACGCCGGGGCGCACGACCTTGATGGCCAGTAACGTCCCCGCCGCCAATGTGTCTCCGAGGACCGGGCGATACTCCGCCTTCAGGCGCGCGCGATGCACTTGAGCGATGGAGGCTGAGGCGACCGGCACATCCTCGAACGCATCGAACAGATCTTCGGGATCACGACCGAATTCGCTACGAATACATGTGCGGATGTGCTCTGCGCCCACTGGAGGAATGCTGTCCTGAAGCTTTTCGAGCTCAAAGACGACCTCCGCGCTGAACAGATCTGGGCGTACGGATGCGAGCTGACCTAGTTTGATGAACGCCGGGCCCAGCTCCTCACATGCGATGCGGGCCTGACGCGCCATCGCCGAACGCCGACGTGCGGGCGCACTCAGGCCGAAGCGAGCATGCACGAGCCCGAGGACCATCCGCTTGCTCACGACACGCGCGATACGGCGGCCTCTGGCACTCACGGCGCTTACGTCCCGGTGTCGCCGGAACGGTCTAGGAGCGCGTCGAGAGAGGCTTGCATCGATTCTAGCCGGCCACGCAGCTCCGAGACCTCGAACGTGAGTTCATCGAGGTGCCCCGCGACATCCGCACGGCTCCCTGCGGGCTCGCCTTGATCACTGGCGAGTGAGACTTTGAGGCGCTCCTTCTCCTCGGCGATGAGGGCGGACAGGCCGTCAACGAACGCTTCAGGGCCTACGGCCATATCCCCCTCGGGCTGGGCCGAGCCGCGCTCGACAGCCGCCTTCCAGCCCTCATCGGCGGTCTCGTGCACAAGCGCCCACGAAGCCATGAATCGCATGAAATCGTCGTTGTCCATGGTCAGCCCTCCTCAACACAACGAGGGCCCCGAGCCTTGCAGCGCGCAGGGCCCTCGTGGTGGTCACGGGTGTCGGTCAGTCTGCAGCGGGTGCAACGGCCGAGAAGACAGGTGCCTCCTCGGCATGCCCATGACCGTGACCGCCCTCCACGACGTCCATCTCCTTGATTCCAAAGAAGTCGAGCGCACACGGCACGTCCACGCTGAACGCCAGATACATGTGGACAGTGGTCATGATGATGAAGCCCCAGTTGAGCACGTAGTGCAGCATTCGGATCATCCACACGCCCGTGGCACCGACGATCGCCGCCGTGCCGGTGTAGAGGCTCGCGTTGATGAGCGGAAGCTGATAGCGCCATATCAGTAGTCCGGTGAGCGCCTGCACAACCATCATGACGAGGAAGAGGCCGTACGACATCTTCTGCATGACGTTGTACTTCGCGACGTGCGGCTTGTCGTCGCTCAGATAACCGTAGTACTTGAGCACGCCGCCGGCGGTCTCAATATCCTTCTTGCCGATGGCGAACTCGCGATAGTCGGCGTTCGTCTTGGATTTGAATGCGTACCAGACGCGCCAGATGACCCCTACGATGACGATGAACATGAATACGTAGTGGGTGTTTCTCATGAACTCACGCCCGCCGCCGAAGTACGGGAAGCGGATGTACATCCCAGTGAAACCGAGAATGATCATCGAGAACATGTGGAAGGCGTGAAGCACCTTCGGCGTCGCGGGAGGCCGCGCGTCGTGCTCCGGCCACTTGCCCTCGATGAAGGCCTTTCGGAAGCGGCCCTTGATGACGAACATTGAAAAGTGCCAGGTGAGGAACAACAACACGCACACGTAGATAGCGCTGAAAGCGACATCCAGCCACACGTTGATCTGCATCAAGTCCATAGGTCCCCCGTTGTCCCCCGGACCGTCCGCCCTTCAGGCGTCGGTCTGATTCCACTCACGTCCCAGAATATACCGGCACAGAATCTGGGACTCATGAGTGGATTTCGACGTACGTGCGGCAATCCCTATCTACGAATCTCAGGTAGAAATCGGCAGGCGTTTCGTGGGGCGAAGAAGCCTCAGGCCGTTGAGTATGACGAGCAGCGCCACGCCGGTGTCTGCGAAGACCGCGAGCCACAGTGACGCGTAGCCCGTAAGCGCCAGTACGAGTACCACGAACTTGACGACAACCGAGAACCATACGTTCTGACGAATGTTGACCAAAGTGCGACGTCCGAGGTCGAAGAAGCCGGGCAACGCGCTCAGATCGTCAGACATGAGCGCAACATCAGCAGTCTCCAATGCCGTGTCCGAACCCGCGGCGCCCATCGCGATGCCGATATCGGCGACCGCAAGCGCAGGCGCATCATTGATGCCGTCGCCCACCATCGCCAACGGCCCATACGCGAGCGACAAGGCACGCACGGCCTCGGACTTATCCTGCGGCAGCAAGCTGGCTCTGAACTCGTCGACTCCGGCCCTGTGTGCAACTGCCGCGCCCACTCGCTCATGATCACCCGTCAGCATGACCGTGTGAGCGATGCCTCCGATGCGCAGCTCGTTCATGACATCGGCGACGTGATCCCTGATCACGTCTTCGACCCCGATCACACCAAGGGCCAAGCACGATTCAACGTCCGCGACGACGATCACCGTTTGGCCAAGCGCTTCAAGCTCTTGGGCATTCTGCTCAAAGGTGCCGGCGTCGATTCCCGATTCACGGGCCAAGGCCGGACTTCCCGCAAGGTAACGAGTGCCACGTACGTCCCCGAACACGCCTCGACCGGCGACTTCGTCGACCTCATCTGCGTCGTCATGCGTCCCCTCCGCAGCCCTGAGCACCGCTGCGGCAAGAGGGTGCGAAGCGCGCGATTCGAGCGACGCGGCGATTCCCAGCACTTCGGCCGCGGACGAACCGGCTGCGACGAGGACAGAAGAGACCTCGGGTCGCCCTACAGTGAGCGTCCCCGTCTTGTCGAATGCGACGACGCGGATGCGCGCAGCCATCTCGATGAAGGCGCCGCCTTTGACAAGGACACCGTCGCGCGCTGCGCGAGTAATCGCGCTCACGACGGCGACCGGCGTCGAGATGACTAAAGCGCACGGGCAGCTGACCACGAGTAGCACGAGCGCCCGATACACCCACTCGCGCGGCTCGAATCCGTTGCCGGTCACCCACAACACCACCGGCGGAAGCGAGGCTATCGCGAGTGCGAGGCCCAGGACCACAGGCGTATACCAGCGCGTGAAGCGGTCTACGAGCCCCTGTATCGGGGCCTGCGTGGCCTGCGCGTCCTCGACCAGGCGCACGATGCGCGAGATGGTCGAGTCGTTTCCTGCCGACGTCACTACCGCCTCAAGCGCGCCCGATCCGTTGAGCGAACCGGCGAACACTCGCGCGCCAGGCCCCTTCAAGACTGGCAGCGACTCGCCGGTGATAGGAGCCTCATCAACTGCCGAGGAGCCCGAGGCGACCTGCCCGTCGACAGGTATCCGGGCGCCTGGTTTCACGAGCACCATCTCGCCCACCGCAACCGATTCGGTCGGCACCTCCTGCGTGACTCCGTCGCGCATCACGTGAACCGTATCCGGCGACAGCGAAGCCAGATCGCGAATCGACCGCCGGGTGCGAGCAAGCGAGCGGGACTCGAGCGCACCGCCGATGGCGAACAAGAACACCACAGTCGCGGCTTCGCGGTGATCGCCAAGGGCGAGCGCTCCTATGACCGCAAGCGACATCAAAACGTTCATGTCGAGGATTCGGGCGCGCGCCGACACAAGCCCACGACGCAAAACGGGGCCCCCGCTGAGCACGAGCGCGGTCAGGGAAGCCGCAAGCGACCACATCGGAGCCCAGCCCATCACCTGAGCGCCCCATCCTGCGAGTATCAGCACGCCCGCAGCGTAAATCGCCGGCTCGACTAAGCGCATACGTAGTGACGGCGCCGTGAGCTCCGGATGGGCTGCGCCGCCAATGGGTTCCAGGCCATAGTCCATCTTTCGAACCAGACTCACGACACGAGAAGGAACCGATGCATCGTCATACTCCACGATCAGGATTCCCGTGGCGAAGTTGAGTGATGCGCACGTGACACCCGACAGCGCTTCGACCGAGGCGGCAACCCCGCGAGCGCAATCGGGACAATCCAGTCCGGTCAACCGAAGCTCGAGACGTGAGGTGTTGTCGGGGGCGATCGGGTTCATCGGGCGCGCTCCTCGGCATGCTCGATAGCGATGGAGAGCATCACCCGGACGTGGTCGTCGGAAAGGCTGTAGACCGCGCGCTTGCCGTCACGCCTGTAGGTGACGAGGTCCCGGTCGCGCAGAAGCCTCAGCTGGTGGCTCACGCCCGAGCTCGTGATGCCGCAGATGTTTGCCAGGTCGCAGACGCACAGCTCGCGGCCTGAAAGGGCCAGAACAATGCGCAGACGCGTCTCGTCGGCAAGTGCGTCGTGGATGTCCACGACGGCCTTTCGTACGCCTGGCGCGGGCATCTCGGATAGCGCCTGCCCAACGGCGATGTCGTCGACGATCTCGACCTCGCACGCCTCGCCGCCTGTGATGTGTGAACGTTTGCTCATACGTTGCATCGTACACGGCGCACTCGCCCGACGCAACCACTCAGGGGTATCCTTTGTGCCACGCACTTTCGGGAGGGGATCCGCACATGGACAAGCAGACCAAACTGATACTCGGCTACGTCGGAGTCGGAGTCGCGACCGCACTGGTGGCGGGCGCCGCGGTCTGGGCGCTCACATCTCCGCGCCTCGAAGAAGCGCAGAACCAAGGGCAAGCTGCCGAGGAACGCGTCACATCGCTGGAGTCGAAAGTGGACTCGCTGAGCGCCGCCCTAGCTGAGGCGCAAACCGATTCCCAGCCAGTGGCGGACGCGTCGACCGATGACGCTGCAGCCGATGGGGAAACAGCAACAGACAGCACCACGAAGCCGACGTCCGACAGGCAGTTCTGTTTCATCCGATCCGGCAAGTGGGAAACCGCGACACCCTATCTGACCGTAGACTACGCCGAGATGCTCAGCGGCGCTGCAGCGGTAGCTGCTGCAGCTGCTCATGGCTCCGAGTCTCCCCCGCCCAACGACTACTACATCGTGAACGACAACGCCAAACTCAGGTCGTTGCCGGCGGATCCCAAGATGAACGTCAAGGTCACGTCATCAGGCGGCGGGGTCGACCCCAACACCATGGGTTTCGGGCAGTGGTACGACGTGCTGGTAGGCATGTCCGGCGACAACTTCGTGAAGGATCGGCCCTACTGGATAACCATCAAGAACGGCACGATAACCGCAATCGAAGAGCAGTATCTCCCCTGATCGGGCGGTCCGACGAGAGCGGCAGACAGCGCATGGACAAGGAAAGGCCCCGCCGAGGCGGGGCCTTTCCACTCGCATCGCAGTATCAGCAGGCTACTTGAGGCAGTTCGAAATCGCGGCACGAACCGCGGCTCCGACCGCATTCATGCCACCCGCATAGCGAATCTGCGAGATGTCGTCGGCATTGCTCTCAAGCGCGGCCATCGTCGCCGCGTGCAGATAGGTTCCAGGAGTGAGCATCGTAGTGAAGCCCTCCTGTCCAAGAGCGGCACCTGACGCCAAAGCGTCGGGGAACCTGGTGCCTGTCGAGATACCGAGTGTGTCGAAAGACATACCCAATTCATCGACGCCGAACTGCGAGATCAAAGCGGCGGTCTCGTAGCGCGTATCGCCACCAACGCGATCGATCTCGACAATCCCGAGAGACTGCATCTGAGCGGTGACGCTCAAAGGCATGGCGACCGTTCCGCCTAGCACGATCGTGCCCGTGACGCCAAGTTCGTCCATGCATGCCTCGGTGTCGTCACTCATGCCATCGGCGTCGGCCAAGAAGACCGGGTAGCCGGCAAAGGCAGCAAGCGGAGCAGCGGCAAGCGCATCCGGCCAATTGCGGCCAGTGGTCGCAAAAGCGGTGCCGTCCCAGCCAGCACCCAAGGCGTCAACGGTCTCTGAGGCCACGACACATGCGGTCTCGTAACGATCCATGCCAGCAAAACGCATCGCGTCTCCACCGGTGATGGACTCTATGTCGCTTTGGACACCCGCAGCGATAGCCTTCTCACCACCGAGAATATAGGCCGAGGAAGCGCCGAGGCGCTCGATCTCATCGGCCACAGCTTGGGGAAGGTCCTTGGCGCACATGTCCAAAGTCGCATCTCCCACGAGCAGGATCGGGGCTCCGACAGCGCCCGCGAAGGACGCGCCCGCAAGGGCGTCGGGCCAGTTCTCACCAGTGGCGATGACGACGGAGTCGGCACCATCGGGGAAGCTCTGCTTTGAGACCTCGACTGCAGTCTCATAGCGGGTCGCGCCTTGGAGAGGCATGGCCTGCGTCGGGGCCGGACCCTCGCCGAGCCACTTCATGTACAGGTCATCGTAGCTCGTAACGTCGTTGTTGATGCCTTCGTCACGATGGTCGTGCCACGCAAGCCAGCCGGAGCCGGTGGTGGCGCGGCCGGCATATTTCGTGGGGTCAGAGGAAGCTGCAACAAGGCAGGTCTCCTCGGCAGACTCGAGGTTATAGCCCCAGACCTCCACTTTGCCGCTGCGGTTGTCGGGCCACACGACCCAGC